>JANWJA010000099.1 GCA_025449615.1 Methyloceanibacter sp. | reverse complement strand
TTGCCCGTTGCCGCGCAGCACATATTTGAACGTGGTGAGCTGCTCCACGCCGACCGGTCCGCGCGCATGGAACCGCCCGGTGGCGATCCCGATCTCAGCCCCCATGCCGAACTCGCCGCCATCGGCAAATTGCGTCGAGGCATTGTGCACCACGATGGCGCTGTCGACGCGGGCGAGGAACCGCTCGGCCGCCGCTTGATCTTTGGTGACGATGGCGTCGGTATGCTGCGTGCCGTAGCGCGCGATATGGGCGATGGCATCGTCGAGATTTTCGACCAATTTCACCGCGATGATGGCATCGAGATATTCGGTGGCCCAGTCGTCTTCGGTCGCCTGCCTCACGCGCGGATCGACCGCCATCGTATCGGCGTCGCCTCTCACCTCGCAGCCGGCATCGAGCAGCATCTCGACCAGCGGTTTCAGATGCGTGCCGGCGCAAGCGCGATCGACCAGCAGCGTCTCCGTTGCGCCGCAAACTCCCGAGCGCCGCATCTTGCCGTTGAGCACGATCTGCTTTGCCATGTCGAGATTGGCGGCAGCATGCACATAGACGTGACACACGCCTTCGAGATGCGCGAACACCGGCACGCGGGCTTCGTGTTGCACGCGCTCGACCAAATTCTTGCCCCCGCGCGGCACGATGACGTCGATCGCTCCATCGAGACCTTGCAACATATAACCCACCGCCGCGCGATCCACGGTCGGCACGAGCTGGATGGCGGCACCCGGCAAGCCGGCCTCGACCAGACCTTCAGCCAAGGCGTTGGTGATCACGATAGAGCTCAAAAATGTCTCGGAGCCGCAACGCAAGATCACGGCATTGCCGGATTTCACGCACAATCCCCCCGCGTCGGCCGCAACATTCGGTCTCGACTCGTAGATAATCCCGATCACGCCGAGTGGCACATGCACGCGCGAAATGACGAGACCGTTCGGCCGTGTCCAAGAGGCGATCACCTGCCCGACGGGATCGGGCAGCTCCGCGATGTCGCGCAAGCTTTGCGCCATCGCCGCCAGCCGCTCATTGTTAAGCGTCAGCCGATCGACGAAGGCTCCGTTCCGGTCCTTGGCTTGCGCCGCGTCGACATCCTGCCGGTTGGCGTCAAGAATGGCATTGCTCTTGGTTTCGAGCCGAGCGGCCATGGCGCGGAGCGCATTGTTCTTCGCCTCCGTCGACGCAGTCGCCAGCTCGGAAGCAGCCTCGCGCGCGAGCCGGCCCATATAGAGCATCATCGGCTCGATCGTAGCTTCCGGTCTCTCTGCCATCACCGACATCGCCTAACTCTTCCGATTCAGGACCATATCGTCCCGGTGGATCAATTCAGGGTCGCCACCGTAGCCGAGAATGGCTTCGATTTCACTGCTCTTCCGCCCGAGCAGGCGCCGCGCCTCGTTATCGTCATAGGCGACGAGGCCACGCCCAAGCTCAGCCCCCTCGCCATTCTTGATGACGACCGCATCGCCCCGATCGAAACTGCCCTCGAGCCGCGTCACCCCGGCGGGCAAGAGGCTCTTGCCTGAGCCAAGCGCGTCCGCGGCGCCCTTGTCGACGAACAGCGCGCCCTTTGGCACGAGCGTTCCTGCGATCCATTTCTTTCGCGCCGTCATTGGATCGGAGCGGGCGATGAACCAGCTGCCGATGCCGGGCGAGGCAAGCGCCGCCAGCGGATGCATGACCTTGCCGGAAGCGATTGCCATATGCGTGCCGCCGGAGAGCGCGATCTTCGCCGCCTCGATCTTGGTCACCATGCCGCCCTTCGAGAGCTCGGAGCCGACATCGCCCGCCATCGCCTCGATCTCGGGCGTGACGTCGCTGATCTCGTCGATCTTTTTCGCGTCCGAGCGAGACCCAGGCGGCGCCGTATAGAACCCATCGACATCGGAGAGCAGCACCAGACAATCCGCGCTCATCATCGAGGCCACACGCGCGGCGAGCCTGTCGTTGTCGCCATAGCGAATCTCGCTCGTCGCCACCGTGTCGTTCTCGTTTACGACGGGAACTGCGCCGAGCTTGAGCAGCGTGGTGATGGTGCTCCGCGCATTGAGATAGCGCTTCCGCTCCTCCGTATCGCCGAGCGTAAGCAGAATTTGCGCCGCGACGAGACCGCGGGCGCGGAATGTCTCTTCGTAGGCATGAGCGAGATCGATCTGGCCGACCGCCGCCGCAGCCTGACTGTCCTCGAGTTTCAGTGCGCCCCTCGGCAGCTTGAGCACGTTGCGGCCGAGCGCGATCGCACCCGACGAAACCACGATCACGTCCTTGCCGCTTGCACGAAGCTTGGCGATGTCGTCGGCGAGCGAGTTGAGCCACTCGCCCTTCAGCGTGCCGGTCGCGCTATCCACCAGAAGCGACGAGCCGATCTTGACGACAATCCGCTTCGCCTTCGACCATTCCTGTCTCATGGCCGCCACCCGGCGACTTCGCGCTTGGGCTCTTTACCCTTAGTTCTGGAGCGCACCACCTCTTTGGCGATCTGGCGCAGCGCATCCTGCATGCCCTGACCACTGACGGCGGAGAGCACCAGCGGTTTTGCGCCAGCAACCTTCGCCACGGCCTTCGCCTTCTTGGCCATCTCCTTCTCAGGGACGGCGTCGGCTTTCGACAGCGCCACGATCTCAGGCTTGTCCTCGAGCCCCGCACCATAGGCTTCGATCTCGCCGCGGATGATCTGATACGCCTCGGCCGGATCGTCCTGCGTGGCATCGATGAGATGCAGCAAGATCGCCGTGCGCTCGACATGGCCGAGAAAGCGGTCGCCGAGGCCTGCGCCTTCATGCGCGCCTTCGATCAGCCCCGGAATATCCGCCAGCACAAAATCGGTGGTATCGATCCGCACCACGCCGAGATTGGGATGCAGCGTCGTGAACGGATAGTCCGCGATCTTGGGTTTCGCAGCGCTCACCGCTGCAAGGAACGTCGACTTTCCAGCATTGGGTAGGCCAACGAGCCCGGCATCGGCGATCAGCTTCAGCCTGAGCCAGATATACATCTCCTCGGCGACCTGCCCCGGATTAGCGTGGCGCGGCGCCTGATTGGTCGAGGACTTGAACTTGGCATTGCCGAAGCCGCCATTGCCGCCGTGCAGCAGCACGATGCGTTGCCCGGGCTCGGTCAGATCCGCGATCAAGGTCTCGCCATCCTCGGCGAAGACTTGGGTGCCTGGCGGCAGCTTCAGCACCACGTCGGCGCCGCCGGCGCCAGAGCGGTTCTGCCCCATGCCGTGGCCGCCCTTCTTTGCTTTGTAATGCTGCTGATAGCGGTAATCGAGCAGCGTGTTCAGATTGGCCACGCATTCGAGCACGACATCGCCGCCTTTGCCGCCGTCACCGCCGTCAGGTCCGCCGAACTCGATGAACTTCTCCCGCCGGAACGAGACGCAGCCATTGCCGCCGTCGCCCGCGCGTACAAAAACCTTGGCCTGATCGAGAAACTGCATGGGGAAGGCTTTAGCACCGGAGGGCTTAACGTTACACTGCGGATTGGGAGGTTCCGCGCTCCAGCCGATAGGTCAAACAACGCGCCTTTTTGTCCCGCGCCACGCAGTCGCGCCTGATCTCGCCTTGCGGCGTGAAGCCGAGCTTGGTGATGATCCGCGCCGAGGCCGGATTGTCGGCGAAATGCCCGATGGTGAGATAGTCGAGGCCGCCTTCATCGAAGGCATAAGCCACCATCGCGGCCGAAGCCTCCGTGGCAAAGCCTTGCCCCCAATAGGGCTTGCCCAGCCAGTAGCCGAGCTCGGCGCCGCCCTTTTCGTCTTCGCGATAGCCGACGCAGCCGATCAGGGTTCCGTCGCGCTCGATCACGAACACCGTGCCCTCTTCGCCTTCAAGCGCACTGCCGATCCACTCCCCCGCCATCTGCTCGCTGTAAGGATGCGGAATGGTGCCGGTCATCGAGGCGACGTCGAAATCGCCCGCGAGCAGCGCAATGCGCGCCGCATCGCGGAGCTCAAGCGGCCTGAGGACGAGCCTCTCTGTCGTGATGCTCATGGAACGAAATTACACGGGAGCGCCAATGCAGGCGAGACCTGCGCTAGGCGCGTCGCGAGCTAGTTCGGCTTCACCGAGACGTAGACGCGGCCCTTATGCTTGGTCGCGAAATTGACCTCGCCCTCCACCACCGCGAAGATCGTATGGTCCTTGCCCATGCCGACGCCGTCGCCAGGATGCCATTTGGTGCCGCGCTGGCGGATGATGATGTTGCCGGGGATGACGGCCTGGCCGCCGGACTTCTTGACGCCGAGCCTGCGCCCGGCGGAGTCGCGGCCGTTCCGTGACGAGCCGCCTGCTTTCTTATGTGCCATGGTTCGCTACCTCAACTAGTCGAGTCTAAGCCTTGGGCTTCGGCTTCGCCGTTCGCGCCGGTTTCTTGGTTGCGGATTTTTCTGCTTTGGGTTTCACCGCCGCCTTCTTGGCTGCGGGCTTGGCCTCGGCTTTTTTCGCGGGCTTCGCAGCTTCCGTCTTCGGAGCCTTGGCCTCGACCGGCTTCTCGGCCCTCTTCGGTTCGGGCTTCGCAGCTTCCGTCTTCGGAGCCTTGGCCTCGACCGGCTTCTCGGCCCTCTTCGGTTCGGGCTTCGCAGCCTGCTTCGATGGCTTCTTGCCGTCGGTCAGAATCTCGGTAATGCGGATCGTTGTCAGCAGCTGGCGATGGCCCTTGGTGCGCCGATAGCCTTTCCGCCGCTTCTTCTTGAAGACGATGATCTTCTCGCCGCGGCCCTGCTCCACCACTTCGGCTGCCACCAGCGCGCCAGAAATCAGCGGCTTGCCCGCCTTAGGCTCGTCGCCGCCCAGCAGTAAAACCTCGCCAAGCTCGACGATATCGCCGGGATTGCCTGCGATCTTCTCGATCTCAATGACGTCGTTTGGCGCAACGCGATATTGCTTGCCGCCTGTGCGAATGACCGCGAACATGTCTCTCTCGTCCGTTCAAACTCTTGGGCTGTTGAAAGCCGGGCCTGAAATATAGGCCCTTGGGCCGTAATCGTTTAACCTCATCGCGCGTGGGCGCGCCGAGAGGTCGTTTGCGGGCGCACTATAGATAGAGAAGTCCATAAGTCAATTGGGCACGATAATGGGCAGGAACGGCCGCCCCGGTCAGCATAAATCAAGCCCAATCAGGCGAAGGCTACTCCTCCTGGGCCTGTTTGCCTTGCCGGCCGGATCGGCTTTTATCGCCTATTACCGTTGGCCCAAAGGCCCGCTCGATCCAACCGATCCCTCGACTTGGGAACGGCGGGCCGTCATTCTTGCCCGCGATGCAGGAGAATCCTGCCCGCCAAGCCGCCTGTCATGGAAATTCGAGGGAAGCGAGTGGCGCGAGGCCGGTGCTTGGCAGCAACCCATCACGTCGACCGGCACAGAGCCAGAGGGCGGCATTCTTTGCCTCCGTGCTGTTCGAGATCTCGGCACCTTGATCAAGCTCGGCCAAGGCGCCGAACAGGCTACCAACTCTGCGATCTTCGCCTCCGTGATCGAGAAGGATGGCAGCTGCCCCGCCGGCACCAATTACGAGGCCGGCGACTATTGCTTGAAATCCACCAAGCTCCCGCCGGCTCCCTATATCGCGCCTTAAACCTTCCACGCGGTTGCCGTGACGGGCCGGGCAAGCTACATCAGCCCCCGGAGAGGTGCCAGAGTGGTCGAATGGGACGGTCTCGAAAACCGTTGTACGGGTAACCGTACCGTGGGTTCGAATCCCACCCTCTCCGCCAATT
>JANWJA010000098.1 GCA_025449615.1 Methyloceanibacter sp. | reverse complement strand
GCCAGCTCGACATAGCCATTGACGGTGGTCGCCGAGCCCTTGCTCGCAAGCGTCGAAGGCTTGAGTTTCAGCGTGCCGTTCTTGATGTCGAAGGGGATGGAAATCGCGCCATATTTATATGTCCCCTTCGTCATGCCATCGCGAAGCGTGCGGGTGATGGCGGCGATCTGTTCCTTGTCCTTGAGTTTCTTGGTCTTGGCCGCCTCGACGGCGACGCGACGCAACGGCTCTTGCGACATTGCCTGCACGACGCCGGGCTCGAGCGAAAGCGTGCCGTCCCCGCTCAAGCCGGCGATCAGCCCAGGCGGACTCAAACCTTCGCCGGTCACGTTGAAGCTCACCGAGAACGGTCCTTTCGCCAGCACCTTGCCGGCGAGGCCCTTGGTCAGATCTTCCAGCTTGCCGCTCTTGAGGTCGGCGCGCGCTTCGAGACCCGCGCCGGTACCGCGCGGCGACAGCGAGCCCGATCCAGCAAATGTTCCGCCGAACAGGCGCCCCTGGAGCGAGGCGATCGACAGCGCGCCGTTGTCGACACGCGCGCTCAACACCGCGTCTTGCACAAGGAGGGGCGCGCCGAGCGAGAGCGATTTCGCCGCGAGCTTGAAGTCGCCTTCTATTCTCCCGAGAGAGCCGAGCGAGAAGCCGCGCGCCGGCCAGACTTCGGAGGTTCCGCCGCCGAGCGATCCCAGCATCTGTTCGGTCGAGGGCGTGCGCTGCCACGCCACAAGCCCGCCGAGAAGAACCGGGAGCGAGACATTGCCCGTCTTCGCGTCGACCGCGACTTTGGTGATCTCGCCGGAATTGTCGACGCTGACATTGCCCTGGACGGGCTCGCCGGCGATATCGCCGGAGACCCCCTTGAAGTCGATCCGCTGCGCGGTCTTGACGATTTCGGCCTTGAGATTGAGCGGCACATTGGTGGCGCCGGGCGACGCCTCGAAGCCGAACAGCATCATGGCGAGGCTGGCATTCGGGGTGGTGGCTTGAGCTTTTCCGGTCAGCGCCAGACCGTCGTCTTTGAGAGCGCCCTGCCCGTCAAGGCCGATGGTCAGACTTTGCGTTTCGAGCGCGACGTGTCCGGAGAGATTGGTCTTCGGCACGCCGTGCAGCTCGAAGCTCAGTTTGCCCTTGCCGCCGCTGGCGAGCTTGTCTTGAGGAACGTCAGGCAGCAGCAGGGCCAGAATGGTTTGCGGTCGTTCGCCGGCTATGCTGCCCGTCAATCCAATGTCGGCGGCATCGAGCTTGGCAGGTTCGCCCTTGGCCTCCGCCGTCACCGCGACATCCGACCCTCCTGCCTTGCCGGTCACGACCAGCGAAGCTTCGGTGGCATGGCCCTCGCCCTTGGCGACAAGCGCCAGCGTGATGTCGAGCGGCGCAAGGCTCGCCAGATGTTTCGAGCGCGCGATGCTGTCGGGCAAGCCGACAAGTCCGCTCGCCACGCGCAAACTGTCGGCATTGGCGGCATTGATGGCGAGATCGACCTGGCCTGACGGCGCGTCGCTCACATGCTCGATCCGGCCCTTGCCTGTAAGCTTCAGAGCGCCTTCGGCAAGAAAATCGAGCTCGGAGACATCGAGCGTGTCGTCGGCCAGGCTGAAATTCGCGGCGAGCCTGCCCGGCGCGATCGAGGGCAGCAACAACTCACCGACGTGAAGTGCGACACGGATATTCTTCTTGCGAAGCGATGCGAGCGGGCTCGGCTCGCCAGCAGCTTGACTGTCCTGCTTCTGTCCTGCCGGCAGCCAGGATCGCCACGCCACATCCTCGCCGAGCACCTCTTTCAAGTCGAGACGGTCGCTATCGACCGCCAGATCGATGGCAGGCTTGTCGCCGTCGCGATAGGTAAAGGCGCCGGTGAATTTGGTGTCGCTCAAAGCGCCGCTGGCATTTTCGAGCTTGAGGTCGCCGCCGCCGAGCGTGGTATCGGCGGCAAGCGTGAAGGCACCGACGCTGGTTTGCGCCGAGATGTCGCGGTCGCCGGAAGCCCAGCGTGCGAGCGTGCGGAGCTTCGAGCCTTCAAGCTTGATCGGCCCGGCATAGACAGGCCCCTTGTCGCCTCGCGTCAGGAGCCCAGATGTCTCGATCTTGGTTTCCCCGGGAAGCTTTGCCGCAAGGCGCTCGATCTTCACCTGGTTCGGCGACGCGGTCAGCGCGAGACCGAGATCGCCGACAAGGTCGCCACCGAAATTGGCCTGCTCAATTGCGAGCACAAAACTGCCCTCCCCGATCGAGGCGGATTGGGTGAGCAGCTTCTCGGCCACTTGATTGAGGACCGCGGAAGGCGAAGCATTGGCTTCGCCGGCATCTTGCAGCAAGGCATCCACATCGAGGACGCGCGCGGAGAGTTCGCCGTCGAGCTTGCGGGCCTCGCCGAAATCAAAAGCGAGTTTGCCCTTCATCAATTGCGGATGGCCCTTAGCGTGGATGGTGAGCTCGAAACTCGGCAACTCGGCACGATCGGCGGTCGCGGTGAGATCCCCCTTCAGCTCGAAGCCGGAGCCAGTGTCCATGGCCTCGTCGGTGTTCGGCTGCGGCGCTGGCACCGCAGGCTCCGGCACAGCGATGGCATTGCGCACAATGACGGCGCCATCATAGCTCGGTTTCTGACCCAACCCGATGACATCGCCATCGAGCAAATAGACCATGTCGCGGTCGGGATCGCGAAGCGCGGATTTCAGATGGAACTTGCCGGTGGCATCGGATGCACTGGTCGAGAATTTCAGGTCCTGCTTGCGGCCGTCGAATTTATAGGTCGTCGCGACCTTGAACGGGCCGGACAAAGACGCCGCACTCGCGTCCCCCGTGACATCGGTGAGCGTTGCTACGAGCTCCCCTGCCCGCGTGAGCTCCACTGTCCCGCCCGTCACGTCGATCTGATCGAGCAGGACTTCCTTCGGCACGAAGGGCATCGCCTCGCCGGGGCGCCCGACATCGGCCCAGTTGCCGGTGCCGTCCGCGTTCATCTCAAGCCTCAGAACGGGTGCGGTGATGCCAATCTTGCGCGCCTCGATGGTGCCGCTTAACAGCGCGCCGATACTGAGCCCGGCTTCCAGCCGCCTCGCCTCGAGGAACGGCCTTTCGAGATTGCCGTCGGCATCGGCGACTTTGACGTCGTCGAAACGGAGCTGCGGCGCCGGCAGCAGCACGAGATGAACTTCGCCGCCGACTTTGACCTCGCGCCCGAGAAGCTTGGTGGCTTGCGCCTCGAAGACGTGGCGATAGTCGTTCCAGTCGACGAAATAGGGCACGGCGAACAGCGCACCGAGCACCAAAATCAAAACCGCGGTCAGACTGAGTAAAAAATGGTTCACGGAGCTCTATGCCTTGAGCGCTGGAACGGACGCGAACAGGCCGCGTATCGTCATCTTGGACTTAACCGTCCGAAGACCCGCGACTTTTCCTCATGATACCGCAAAGATCTTGCCTGGATTGAGGATATTCAACGGGTCGAGCGCCTTTTTTATGGCAGCCATGATCTCGACGCCAATGCCATGCTCGGCAGCGAGATAGCGCATTTTACCCTGGCCGACACCGTGTTCGCCGCTACAGGTACCCTCCATGCGGAGCGCGCGTTCGGTGAGGCGGTCGAGGAAAGCTTGAGCTTTGCGCCACTCTGCTTGGTCGCCAAGGTTAAGTAGCGGCATGACATGGAAATTGCCATCGCCTACATGGCCGACGATGGGCGCGAGCAGTCCAGTCCTCTCAATGTCTTCCCGGGTCTCGCCGACGCAATCCGCCAGCGCGCCAATGGGCACGCAGACATCGGTGGTGATAATTTCAGCGGAAGCCTTCAATCCTCGCGCGGCCCAATAGGCATCATGGCGCGCCTGCCAAAGCCGGCTTCGATCTTCTGGCTTAGCAGCCCATTCAAGATTCCCGCCGCCGTGGTCGCGGGCAATCTCGGCGAAGGTCGCGACCTGCTCGGCCGTCGAAGCCTCGGTGCCGTGAAACTCCAGGAAGAGCGTCGGCTGCTCGGCGAGGCTGAGATGCGAATAGGCGTTGCAGGCTCTGATCTGCACATCGTCGAGCAGCTCGATGCGGGCGAGCGGGAGACCCATCTGCATCGCGGCGATGGTGGCGTTGCAGGCGCCCTCGATGGTGGCGAAGGGACAGATCGCGGCGAGGACGGTCTCGGGAATGCCGGCGAGTTTCAGCGTGAGCTCGGTGATGATGCTGAGCGTGCCTTCAGAGCCGACCATCAGGCGGGTGAGATCGTAGCCGCTCGAGGATTTCTTGGCGCGGCTGCCGGTTTTCAACACCCGTCCATCGGCGAGCACGGCGGTGAGGCTCAAGACATTGTCGCGCATGGTGCCGTAGCGGACGGCATTGGTGCCCGACGCGCGCGTCGCCGCCATGCCGCCGAGGCTCGCATCGGCGCCGGGATCGATGGGGAAGAAGAGACCGGAGCTGCGCAAATGCTCGTTCAGGGCTTTCCGCGTCACGCCGGGCTCGACCACACAATCGAGATCGGCGTCGTGCACCGCGAGCACGCAGTTCATGCGGGAGAGATCGAGCGAGAGGCCGCCATACGGCGCGTTGACGTGACCTTCAAGCGAGGTGCCGGTGCCGAACGGAATGATCGGCACGCGCGCCTCGGCGCAGAGCTTGACGATTTCGACGATTTCGTCGGTCGTCTCGGCGAACAAAACGGCGTCAGGCGGCTGACAGGCAATCCAAGTGAGCGTGTTGGCGTGCTGCTCGCGGAGCGAAAGCCCGGTCGAGAAGCGCGAACCGAACCGCGCTGCAAGCGTCGCGAAGAGTGCGGTCTTGGCTGTTGCGGAATGCGATTGGGGCTCTGACGCAAAAGTGCTCATGGCCACAGTCTAGCATTCCGGTGAGTCGATTGTGTTAGCTATGCACCGCGACCATGACGGCCGCGTAGTGGCAGCTCGCGGCGGAAAGCACGAAGCCGTGCCAAATGGCGTTCTGAAAGGGCAACCGCTCCCAGAGGTGGAACACGACGCCGACGGTGTAGAGCACGCCGCCGACCATCAGCAGGGTGAGAACGTGACCGGACACCGCCGTCATCAGCGGCTCCCAGGCGGCGAGAATCGCCCAGCCTTGCATCAGGTAGAGCGCGGTCGAGATGCCTTCGAGATAACGCGGCGCGAAGAGTTTGATGGCGATGCCGATTGCCGCCATGCCCCAGACCACGGCAAGCAGGCCGAGACCCCAGGCATTGTTCATTTTGATGAGGATGAAGGGCGTGTAGGTGCCGGCGATCATCAGGAAGATCGCGGCGTGATCGAGCCGGCGCAGCCACTCTTTTAGCTTGGGCCGCATGGCGACGTGATAGCCGGCGGAGAAGCTGAAGGTGGCGACGAGTGCCAGCCCATAAATGACGAGCGCCAAGATCCAGAGCGCGGTCTTCGATTCGACGCCGATGAAAATGAGGGCTGCCAGGGCGATGACGCTCGCGGTCACGCCGATGGCATGGATGCACAGATCCGCTATGCGCTCGGGCGCGGTATATTGCGGAAAGACGAAATTATGCACCATCGGCTTGCCTCAAGACTCATTCAACCACGAAAGGTTTCTGGAATGCTTACCAGAGGATGTGGCGATGGTGAGGCGAGCTTTCCAGCGTCATGCCCGCTATGCCGCGGGCACGACGCTAGGAATCGTTCAGCTTAATTCCCGCAGACCGCCGAGCCGGACGTGCAGACATACGGCACGACCACGCCGGTAAAGCAGGTGGTGAAGGTCCGGGCGGTGACAATGTTGCCCTTGAGCTTCGCCTCCGGCGGCACGCCATCGGGGCGCACGGCCTTCCAGAACGGATCGCCCGCGACTGTGCGCGCGCTCATGGTGACGTATTTCCAACCTTTCTGGCGCTTGATGTCGGCTGCGCTCTGAGCAGCAAGCGTCTGCGAGGCCTTGGCGGCATTCGCCTTGGAATCGGCGCTGGCGGTGGCCTTGATCAGCTGGCAAGCGGCTTCGGCTGCGCCAGACCCAAGAATGAGAATTCCGAAAAGCCCAAGAATACCGGCAAAAGCCCTCAACGCTCGCAGCATGGTCCCTCTCTTGTCTGGCTGAATAATATGACGAGACGCCGCCCCCATAGCAGCGGTCCGGCGGCGGTGCAACCGGGCCGATGGCGTTATTTCCATGAATTTTTCGTGGCGTCCACGCGCCAAATCGACGCCGCTTTGCCGGAAATGAAATAAAGAGGACGCGCGGCCTTGCCGTCTTTTCCTTTGGATCAATGTTATAGTTGTAGATCGATGGCAAAGATTCGCCCCCTCCCCGCGCCCTCCAATGAGCCCGCATCCGACGATGCGACGCTGCCGATTTCCGTGCGGGCGATGCCGCGGCGCAACACGAACTATCTCGATGCCCTAAACCCAGAGCAGCGCGAGGCGGTCGAGACGCTCGATGGCCCGCTCTTGGTGCTGGCGGGCGCCGGCACCGGCAAGACCAGGGTGCTCACCACCCGCATCGCCCATATTTTAAGTCAGGGCCGCGCCTGGCCGTCGCAGATCCTCGCCGTCACCTTCACCAACAAGGCCGCGCGCGAGATGAAGAATCGTGTCGGCGAACTGATTGGCGGCGCGGTCGAGGGCATGCCTTGGCTCGGCACCTTCCACGCCATCGGGGTGAAAATCATGCGGCGGCATGCCGAGCTGATCGATCTCAAGCCGTCCTTCACCGTGCTCGACACCGATGATCAGATCAGGCTGCTCAAGCAATTGCTCGAAGCCGAGAATATCGACGAGAAGCGCTGGCCGGCGCGGCTCTTGGCGGCGATGATCGATGGCTGGAAGAACCGGGGGCTTCGGCCGGAGCGCGTGCCAGAAGGCGAGAGCTTCGCCTTCGCAAATGGCAAAGTGCGCGACCTCTACGTGCTCTATCAAAAACGCTTGAAGGAACTGAACGCTGCGGATTTCGGCGATCTGCTGCTGGAGAATTTGCGGCTATTCCAGGATCACCCGGACGTGCTCGCGCAATATCAGACCCGCTTCAAATTCATGCTGGTCGACGAATATCAGGACTCCAATGTCGCGCAATATTTGTGGCTGCGGCTCTTGGCGCAAGGCAGCCGCAACATCTGCTGCGTCGGCGACGACGATCAGTCGATCTATGGCTGGCGCGGCGCCGAGGTGGACAACATCCTCCGCTTCGAGACCGACTTCCCCGGCGCCAAGATCATCAGGCTGGAGCGGAATTACCGCTCGACGGGGCATATTCTCGGCGCGGCCTCGGGGCTGATCGCGCACAACAAAGGGCGGCTCGGCAAAACGCTCCGCACCGACGGCGAACACGGTGACAAGGTCG
This sequence comes from Methyloceanibacter sp., assembly GCA_025449615.1. The sequence continues at coordinate 1,161 of JANWJA010000098.1, read as the reverse complement.
CGGTGCAAGGTTGCTGGGACGACGAGGAAGAGGCGCGGCTGATCGGCGAGGATATCGAGCAGCTGCAGCGCCAAGGCGAGTCGCTCAGCGAGATCGCGATCCTGGTGCGCGCCTCGTTCCAGATGCGCGCCTTCGAGGATCGCTTCATCACGCTCGGGCTCCCCTATCGCGTGGTCGGCGGTCCGCGCTTCTACGAGCGGCAAGAGATCAGGGACGCGACGGCCTATCTCGAAGTGACGATGAATCCGGCGAACGATCTCAAATTCGAACGCATCGTCAATACGCCGCGGCGGGGCTTGGGCGAATCCACGCTGAAGTCGCTGCACCAATTGGCGCGCGCTCGCGGCGTGCCGCTGTTCCAGGCGGCGCGGCTAATCGTGGAGACCGAAGAGCTGAAGCCGAAAGCGCGCAAAGGTCTCGCCGATTTAATCGCGTCGTTCGATCGCTGGCGCGCATCCGTCGAGACCATGCGCCATACCGATCTTGCCGAATTGATCCTCGATGAGTCCGGCTATACCGCGATGTGGCAGGCCGAGCGCTCACCGCAGGCGCAGTCGAAGCTCGAGAACTTAAAAGAGTTGATCCGCTTCATGGAGGAGTTCGACACGCTTGCCGGCTTCCTCGAACATATCAGCCTGGTGATGGACGCGGAGGCCGAGGAAGGCGTGAGCCGCGTCAATCTGATGACGCTGCATTCGGCCAAGGGATTAGAATTTGATACCGTGTTCCTGCCGGGTTGGGACGAAGGCTTGCTGCCGCATCAACGCAGCCTCGACGATGCGGGACGCTCAGGTCTCGAAGAGGAGCGGCGGCTCGCGCATGTCGGTCTCACCCGCGCGCGGAAGCGCGCCAAGATCAGTTTCGCGCAGAACAGGCGCAATCACGGCATGTGGCAGCAGGCGATCCCGTCGCGCTTCATCGACGAATTGCCGATCGACCATGTCGAGGTCGCGGAGGATCGAGGCTTTCACGGCGGCTATGGCCCGAGCCGGTTCGACAGCGCGGAGAATCTGTTCGCGAGTGGCTTCTACGAGACGCCGGGCTGGCAGCGGGCGCAACGCAACAGCCCGCAAAGCGGAGCGCCCACCGCGCGCCGGCGCGAGCCGATGACGATCGACGGCACGCTCACCGCGTCAAGCACGGCGGAAGGCTCGGGGCTCG
>JANWJA010000097.1 GCA_025449615.1 Methyloceanibacter sp. | reverse complement strand
CCGCAGGTTGCTTATCGCGAGACAGTAACGAAGAGGGCCGACGTGGATTACACCCACAAGAAACAGACCGGCGGCTCTGGCCAGTTCGCCCGCATCAAGATGACGATCGAGCCGAACGAGGCCGGCAAGGGCTTCGAGTTCGAGAACAAGGTCGTCGGCGGCAACGTGCCCAAGGAATATGTGCCCGGCGTGCAGAAGGGCGTGCAGAGCGTCGTCGATTCTGGCGTGCTGGCCGGCTTCCCGATGCTCGACATCAAGGTCACGCTGACCGACGGCGCGTATCACGATGTGGATTCGAGCGTGATGGCGTTCGAGATCGCCGGCCGCCAGGGTTTCCGCGAAGGAGCTCTCAAGGCCGCGCCGAAGCTGCTCGAGCCGATCATGAAGGTCGAGGCGGTGACGCCGGAGGATTATGTCGGTGGCATCATCGGCGACCTGACGAGCCGTAGAGGCCAGGTGCGCGGGCAAGAGTCGCGCGGCAATGCGGTGGTGATCAACGCCATGGTGCCGCTCGCCAATATGTTCGGTTACGTGAACACGCTGCGCTCGATGAGCCAGGGCCGCGCCCAGTTCACGATGCAGTTCGATCATTACGCGCAAGTGCCGCAGGCAGTTGCGGAAGAGGTTCAGGCGAAGTTTGCCTAAAGAGATTGGCCGGGAGCGCCGGCCGGAAACTGACTGAGTATCGAAGGATGGAGAGCCAGCATGGCTAAGGAAAAATTCCAGCGGACGAAGCCACATTGCAACATCGGCACGATTGGTCACGTCGATCATGGCAAGACCACGCTGACGGCTGCGATCACCAAGGTCCTGGCCGAAAAGGGCGGTGCCAAGTTCACCGCCTATGACGAGATCGACAAGGCGCCGGAAGAGAAGGCGCGCGGCATCACCATCTCCACGGCTCACGTGGAGTACGAGACTGAGAAGCGCCACTACGCGCATGTCGACTGTCCCGGTCACGCCGACTATGTGAAGAACATGATCACCGGCGCTGCACAGATGGACGGTGCCATTCTCGTGGTCTCGGCCGCCGACGGCCCCATGCCGCAGACGCGTGAACACATCCTGCTTGCCCGCCAGGTTGGCGTGCCGGCGTTGGTCGTGTTCATGAACAAGGTCGACATGGTCGACGATCCGGAGCTGCTCGACCTGGTCGAACTCGAGGTTCGCGAGCTGTTGTCGCGCTACGAGTTCCCCGGCGACGACATTCCGATCATCAAGGGCTCCGCGTTAGCGGCGCTCGAGGGCAAGGACGACGATATCGGCAAGACCGCCATCATGAATCTGATGGCGGCGGTCGATTCCTACATTCCGCAACCGGATCGCCCGAAGGATAAACCGTTCCTGATGCCGATCGAAGACGTGTTCTCGATCTCCGGTCGTGGCACCGTGGTCACGGGCCGTATCGAGCGCGGTATCGTCAAGGTTGGCGAAGAGGTCGAGATCGTCGGCATCAAGCCGACCTCGAAGACCGTCGTCACCGGCGTCGAGATGTTCCGCAAGCTGCTCGATTCGGGCGAGGCCGGCGACAATGTCGGCTGCCTGTTGCGCGGCGTGGATCGCGAGGGTGTCGAGCGTGGCCAGGTTCTGGCCAAGCCGGGCACCGTGACGCCCCACACGAAGTTCAAGGCCGAGGCCTATATCCTCACCAAAGAAGAGGGTGGCCGCCATACGCCGTTCTTCGGCAATTACCGTCCGCAGTTCTATTTCCGCACCACCGACGTGACCGGTGTGGTTGAGCTGCCGGAAGGCACGGAGATGGTGATGCCGGGCGACAATATCGCCATGACGGTGTCGTTGATCGTGCCGATCGCCATGGAAGAGAAACTTCGTTTCGCCATTCGCGAAGGTGGCCGCACCGTCGGCGCCGGTGTGGTGGCGTCGATCATCGAGTAGAGGACGATTTAAGAGCGCGCCTTAGCGGCGCGCTCTTGCTTTCAAGGACATCGAGATGCAGAGCCAAAACATAAGAATTAGGCTAAAAGCCTTCGATCATCGCATTCTCGATGCTTCGACCAAGGAGATCGTCAATACGGCGAAGCGTACGGGCGCGGAAGTCCGCGGACCTATCCCGCTGCCGACCCGTATTGAGAAATTCACCGTCAACCGCTCGCCCCATATCGATAAGAAGAGCCGTGAGCAGTTCGAGATGCGCACCCATAAGCGCCTTCTCGACATCGTCGATCCCACACCGCAAACCGTTGATGCTTTGATGAAGCTCGACCTCGCGGCCGGTGTCGACGTTGAGATCAAGCTCTAAAGGCCGGCAAGGCGAGGCAAGGACACTAAACCGATGCGATCAGGTGTTATCGCGCAAAAGGTCGGCATGACCAGAATCTTCACCGATGCCGGGGAGCACATCCCGGTGACGGTGTTGAAGCTCGACAATTGTCAGGTCATTGGCCACCGCACCGCAGAGAAGAACGGCTATACGGCGCTGCAGCTTGGCGTCGGCAAGCCGAAGGCGAAGCGGCTGACGCGCGCTGATCGCGGATTCTTCGCGGCCGTGCAAATCGAGCCGAAGCGAAAACTCGCCGAGTTCCGCGTGAGCCCGGACAATCTGATCGAGGTGGGTGCTGAGATCACCGCAGACCATTTCGTCGAGGGACAATTCGTCGACGTTTCCGGCACGACGATCGGCAAAGGCTTCGCCGGTGCCATGAAGCGTCACGGCTTCCACGGCCTGCGTGCTTCGCACGGCGTTTCCGTGAGCCACAGAAGTCACGGCTCGACCGGCCAGCGCCAGGATCCCGGCAAAGTGTTCAAGGGCAAGAAGATGGCCGGCCATATGGGCGATACCAATGTCACCACCCAGAATTTGAAGGTGGTGAAGACCGATCCGACCCGCGGGCTGATCATGATCAGCGGAGCGGTGCCGGGCGCGAAAGGCGGCTGGGTGCTGCTGCGCGACGCGGTGAAGCGCCGCTTGCCGGAAGCTGCGCCGAAGCCGGGCGCGTTTAAGGCGCCCGCAGGCGGAGTGAAAGCCCCCAAGGCCGAGACAGTGCAGGGCGCCGAGGCCGCTGCGGCCGAAGCCGGAGGTCAAGCGTAATGCAGGCGGAAATGACCACGTTTGACGCCAAGAAGGCCGGAACGGTCGAGCTCTCCGACGCAGTGTTCGGGCTCGAGCCGCGTGCCGACATTTTGCAACGCATGGTGCGCTATCAGCTCGCCAAGCGCCGGAGCGGCACGGTCTCGGTCAAGGATCGCTCCGAGATCAACCGGACGGGCCACAAAGCCCATCGGCAGAAGGGCACTGGACAGGCCCGTCACGGCAGCCGCCGCGCCAATCTGTTTAGAGGCGGTGGTCGGTCGTTTGGGCCGAAGCCGCGGAGCTTCGCGATCGATCTGCCGAAAAAGGTGAGGGCGCTCGCGCTGAAGCATGCGCTGTCGTCGAAGGCCAAAACCAAGACACTGATGCTGATCGACAAGATCGAACTGAAAGATGGCAAGACGAAAGACCTCAAGTCGCGCTTTGCCAAGCTCGGTCTCGGCTCGGCTTTGATCATCGATGGCGCCGAGGTGCATGCGGCTTTCGCGCGCGCGGCGAGAAACCTGCCGCGTGTCGATGTGCTGCCGGTTCAGGGCATCAATGTCTACGACATCTTGCGGCACGACACGCTGGTCCTGACCAAGGCCGCGCTAGATGCGCTGGAGGCGCGGTTCAAATGAGTGCGCTTTCCGCTTACGACATCATTCTTTCTCCCGTGATCACCGAGAAATCGAGCATGGCGTCGGAGGCCAATCAGGTGGTCTTCAAGGTGCGCCGCAACGCGACCAAGCCGGAGATCAAAGCCGCGATCGAGCAGCTGTTCAAGGTCAAGGTGGTCGGCGTGAATACGCTGCTGCGCAAGGGCAAGACCAAGCAGTTCCGCGGCGTGAAGGGCAAGCAGCAAGACGTGAAGAAAGCGATCGTGACGCTCGCCGAAGGTGAGAAGATCGACGTGACGACGAGGATCTAGCACCATGGCTCTGAAAACATACAAACCAACCACGCCGAGCCAGCGCAACCTCGTGCTGATCGACCGCAGCTCGCTCTGGAAGGGCAAGCCCGTCAAGGCGCTGACCGAAGGCCTCAGCAAGTCCGGCGGCCGTAACAATCATGGCCGGGTGACGATGTGGCATCGCGGTGGTGGTCATAAGCGGACCTATCGCATGGTTGACTTCAAGCGGCGCGGCAAGTTCGGCATGCCGGCGAAGGTGGAGCGGATCGAGTACGATCCGAACCGCACGGCGTTTATCGCGCTGATCAAGTATGAAGATGGCGAGCTGTCCTACATTTTGGCGCCGCAGCGCTTACAGGTTGGCGACGCGGTGATCGCGGATGAGCGCGTCGACGTGAAGCCCGGCAATGCCATGCCGCTGGCTAACGTGCCGATCGGCACCATCGTCCACAATGTGGAGATGAAGCTCGGCAAAGGCGGCCAGATCGCCCGCGCTGCCGGCACCTATGTGCAGCTCGTCGGCCGCGATTCAGGCTATGCGATTTTGCGGCTCAATTCCGGTGAGACGCGCATGGTGCCGGCCGAGTGCATGGCGACCATCGGTGCGGTGTCCAATCCCGATAATTCCAACGTGTCGTTCGGCAAGGCCGGCCGCATGCGCTGGAAGGGCAAGAAGCCAGTCGTGCGTGGCGTGGCGATGAACCCCATCGATCACCCGCATGGCGGTGGCGAGGGACGTACCTCCGGCGGCCGTCATCCGGTGACGCCTTGGGGCAAGTCCACCAAGGGCAAGAAGACGCGGCATAACCGCAGCACCGACCAGTTCATCCTGCGCAGCCGGCATCAGAAGAAGGGATAGTCCTCGTGGGTCGCTCGATTTGGAAAGGTCCGTTTGTCGACGGATATATGTTGAAGAAGGCGGAGAAGGCGCGCGGATCCGGTTCCAACGCCGTGATCAAGATCTGGTCGCGCCGTTCGACCATTCTGCCGCAATTCGTCGGCCTGACCTTCGGCGTGCATAACGGGGTGAAACACATTCCGGTGCTCGTCACCGAGGACATGATTGGACACAAATTCGGCGAGTTCGCTCCCACCCGCACTTTCTACGGGCATTCGGCGGATCGCAAAGCGAAGAAGGCGAAAGCGTAATGGGCAAGGCCAAGCGCGAGCGGGTACTGTCAGAGAACGAGGCGCGCGCCGTCACGAAGTTGCTGCGGGTGAGCCCGCAGAAGCTGAACCTGCTTGCCCAGTTGATCCGCGGCAAGAAGGTGGATCGTGCGCTGGCCGACCTCACCTTTTCGCGGAAGCGCATCGCCAAGGACGTGAAGAAGACATTGCAATCGGCCATCGCCAATGCCGAGAACAACCATGACCTCGATGTGGACGCACTCGTCGTGTCGGAGGCCTATGTCGGCAAGAAGCTGGTGATGAAGCGCATGCGGCCGCGGGCACGTGGCCGAGGTGCTGCCATTTTGAAACCATTCGCGCAGATCACCGTGGTCGTGCGCCAAGTCGGGGAGTCCGCCTGATGGGACAGAAGATCAATCCGATCGGGCTCAGGCTCGGCATCAATCGGACCTGGGATTCGCGCTGGTTCGCGTCCCGGGGCGAATATGCGCGGCTGCTGCATGAAGATCTGAAGATGCGCAATCACATCTTAGAGTCGCGCAAGCAGGCGGGTATTTCCAAGGTCGTGATCGAGCGCCCGCATAAGAAGTGCCGGGTGACGGTGCATACCGCGCGGCCCGGCATCCTGATCGGGAAGAAGGGCGCCGATATCGAGAAGTTGCGTCGCGAGCTTGCGAGCTTCACCGATTCCGAGGTCCATCTAAATATCCTCGAAGTGCGGAAGCCCGAGATCGACGCCACATTGGTGGCAGAGGGCATCGCGCAGCAGCTTGAGCGCCGCGTCGCGTTCCGACGCGCCATGAAGCGCGCCGTGCAGTCGGCGATGCGCATGGGCGCGCTCGGCATCCGCATCAATTGCGGCGGGCGGCTCGGCGGCGCGGAAATCGCGCGCATGGAGTGGTATCGCGAGGGCCGCGTGCCGCTGCATACGCTGCGCGCTGATATCGATTACGGCACCGCTCTTGGACGCACCGCTTACGGCATCATCGGCGTGAAGGTGTGGATCTTCAAAGGCGAGATCATGGAACACGACCCGATGGCACAAGAGAACCGGGCGCTGGAATCGCAAGAAGGCGGCCGCTCGACCGGACGTCGCGAAACGCAAGGCGCACCCGCTTAGGACAAGGCTTACGATTATGTTGCAACCGAAACGAACCAAATACCGGAAGGCCCATAAAGGCCGGATCAAGGGAACGGCCACGAGCTGCTCCAGCTTGAGCTTCGGTACCTATGGGCTGAAGGCGCAGGAGCCCGCGCGGATCACCGCGCGTCAGATCGAGGCCGCGCGCCGCGCCATGACACGTCAAATGAAGCGCGCCGGCCGCGTCTGGATTCGGCTTTTCCCGGATGTGCCGGTGTCGAAGAAGCCGACCGAGGTGCGCATGGGTAAGGGCAAGGGCACGCCCGAATTCTGGGTGGCGCGGGTCAAGCCAGGCCGGGTGATGTTCGAGATTGACGGTGTCACCGATCAGGTCGCGCGTGAGTCGCTACGTCTCGCGGCCGCCAAGCTTCCGATCAGAACGCGCGTCATTGCGCGTAT
>JANWJA010000096.1 GCA_025449615.1 Methyloceanibacter sp. | reverse complement strand
GCGCTACATCCATGATCATCCGAGCGGCAAGATAAAGACGAGGCTCGATCGAATCGATCTCGACATACTCGGCATCGTTCGAATGGGCGCCAAAACCGCGCAGCCCGAACCGTTCAATGACCGGCGCCTTGGTCTTGAGCGCCGCGAAGGCCGCGTCGGTGCCGCCGCCTTCGGCCACGTCGCCGATCACCAGCGTTTTGCCAATCTCGCCATAAATGCGCTGGCTATGTTTCGCCAAGGCTTGCGAAGCCTGGGTCATCTCGAGCGGCGGCCGGCGGCGCTCGAATGTCATCTCGACCTTAGTGTCGGGGATGAGCTGCGACTTGATGCGTTCGCGCACCTTCTGCTCGATGCCGTCGTAGTCCGCAACCCGTAGCACGCGCACGTCGGCGACCGCCGAGGCCACGGCAGGTATGACGTTGCGGTTGGTACCGGCATTGGAAAGCGTCCAGTTCATCTTGAGGCCGGTCACCGGATCGGACAGATCGCGGGTCTGCAGGATCTGATGGGAGAGCTCGTAAAGCGCGTTGCGCCCGCGCTCGGGCGCCGATCCGGCATGCGAGGCCTTGCCCTCGACCTTAAGCAGGACCGCCGCGATGCCGGCAGTGGTTAGGGACAGCCGATCTGACTCGACGCGGGAAGCTTCGAACGAGAATACGGCGTCATGCTCGGCGCCGAGCTTGGTGAGCATCGCACGCGAAGCCGCCGAGCTGACCTCTTCGTCACCGTTGATTAGCACGGTGATGAGACCATGGTCACGGAAATTCATCGCCTTGAGGACGGACAGCGTGTGGATGATGAGCGCGACGCCCTGCTTGTCATCGGCGATGCCAAGGCCATAGGCACGGTTGCCATCGATGCGGAATGGTTGCTGCGCCAGCATGCCGCGCAGATAGACGGTGTCCATGTGCGCGATCAGCAAGATTTTCTTCGTACCGGAGCCGGTGAAACGCGCCAGCACCATCTTGCCGGGCTGCTTGGGCGTGTCGACCATGCGGTAAGTGTCGGCCGGGTTAGGCTCGATCAATTCGACCTGGCCACCAACCCCAGACAGGCGCTCTGCAATGAGCGCGGCGAGCTTATCGAGCCCTTCGCGATCCCCGCTTCCGGATTCGATCGACACCAGTTCCTTAAGCGTATCGAGGAGCGGCGCCTTCTCTTGCGCGGCTAGCGATGGAATCGGTTCGACAGGCGCAGCGTAGACGTCGAACGCGGCGGCGAGACACAAGATTACAACTGGCGCAAGACAGGCTCGATGTCTTGAATTAGTCATGCTGGCTCCGTGTCTCGGACGACAAGCGGTCCCGTGTGTGTACCAAAAACTCATCGTTTTGGCCGTGACGAGCCCGTCGGCGACCGGAGCGCTCACGCCGCATTCGCGAACAAGCGCAGCCGCCTCCAGTTTGAACGTTCAACTCCCGTCCATATCGCTCGCCTCGACTTTTAGCTCGCTGTCTTCGGGACCGGCAGCAGCCCAGACAGTCTCGTTCATGTCCAAGCGGTCATGGAAGCTCGGATATGAGCTTTTGGAATTCGGACTGAGGCCAAGCTCTGGCGGTGCGAGTGCGCACGTTGCCCTGCGCTCCAAGGGCAAGAGCGAACTTTGCGACGTTGTCCCCGTTGGGAGTGTCCAGGAAGATAAGGAGATCGTTTTCGCCGGACGTTAAATAGACCTCCTTGATTTCAACTCCCAGTGTCTTGGCGAGCTCCCGCGCCGCTTGAGCCCGCTTGGGAGCATCCTTGACTGAACGGATTCCCTGGTCGGTCCAATTCAGAGATAGTATGAACGTCGGCATGTGTTGTCCTCCGTGTGGTTGCGTGTAAGATTAGCCGCCTGCTGCGGAAGCGGCGCGGGCATGTACGACATGTGAAGTGCCAAAGCTGCCCCATCTTGCAAACGGAAACCTCGGCACGTCCCGCTTGGAGCAGTTGCTCAAGACGATACAGCATGTGCTCGTGTGTAAGGAAGGGATAGCTCCTCCCATTTCCGGAAATGGCACTTTCGAGACGTCCACCAATGTCCGCTCGATAGGCAGGTTTCGGGGGAAAAGCGGACATCCGCCATTCGCGATAATGGGCTTAGTTCAGGCCGCGCGTCTTGTGCGGTAACGGGGGGTGCGTCGCGCGCTATGACCAGTGAGGGCCGGCTGGAAGGGCAAGCACCGAGAGCGCGCATCATCTCTTTTTGCGTCGTCGCGAGTTTATCGACGATCGCCGGCGGAGTTGCGATCGGCATGACGTAAGCTGCCCACGAGGTCACGACGAAATCCGGAACCCCCGCTTCAGCCATCGTCGGTACATTTGGCAACGTTGGCCAGCGCTGCGCCGAGGTCACCGCGAGGGCGCGCATTGTCCCGGCCTCGATTTGAGAAATATATGATGCCAGGTTGTCGACGGCGAAGGTCACATCACCAGCCAACATCGCCGGGATGGTTTGCGCCGCACCACGGAATGGCACATGGATAGCGTTGATGCCGGTTCGCGCCGCAAACAAAACTCCGGAGAGATGTGGTGTAGTGCCTGGCCCTGGACTGCCGATCGTGATGCCATTCGATCTTGCCTTCGCCCATGCGATGAAATCGCTGAACGTTTTGGCCGGCACATGCTGGGCGGCGACCACGGCCACGTTCGGTAGTGCCGCCAGGGATGAGAACATGGGCCAGCACGGGATGCTCGATGCCCTTGAGTGCGAGCGAGCGCGTCGACTTAGTGACTAGCCCTGGCGTCAGCGCCGCGCTCTCTGATGAGACAAGAATTTCGCCAGCCGCCGCCTGAGATTCAACCCTGGCAGCCATATTGACGGTGCCGCCGATTGCAGTGAAATCGCTGCGGACGGTTGAGAACTCGCCTATCTCAACCTGACCGCTGTGGATGCCGACGCCAATACCGAGCTTATCCGGCGTCGCACTAAAACGCGCGGCCAAGGCGGCGAGCGCCGCCTTGCAGCGTCTCTGAATGTCGAGAGCCGCCGTCATCGCCATCTCAGCATGTTGCTCGATCTTAATTGGAAAGTTGAAGATTGCCATCAGGCGTCGCCCATTTGCTTGTTCACGATGCCATTGTGCGCCCAGATGGCTTGAGCGCATTGGCCTTGAAATACGCTGACGATTTCACTCAACTCGACAGGGTCCATCCGCTCGGACAAGCGGGTATAGCCGCGGATATCGGCGAACAGGATGGTAACGATAGCGGTGACGTGCTGGTGTTTCTGGACGCGGCGGAAGGCACGTTCGCAGATTGTGCAAATATTCGGGTTCATCTTGCTTTGCGTGACGCCGAAAATTCGGAACGGCACCGCGAGTGGACCGCGGATCGGGATTGGCACACCCATCTGATCCCAGCAGCCTCGGCAGACGCGTCGACGTGATGGAGGCCTTGGGACGCAATGTTGAGGCACAAGCGTTCCGTTGGCAATGTTTTGAGCGAACGCTCAGCATTGCCCATTTGCGCAATTACCTCAAACGGCTTCCTGATTTCGAAGACCTGGAGGCCGAGGAGAGCGCGATGTCCCACGCTCTCAAATCGTCGAACGTCCATCAGGCATTGGCATTTTTGGTGTTTTGGCCCGCTTTAGACAAGGCGGCGACCCTCGTAACCAAGCGTGCAAGTGAGTTAAACGGTGATCATTAGTGTCACCAGCGGCCGACACGCTTGCTGCCAAATATCCGCTCGCTGCGACCGCTACTGCTTCATGCGATGATCGATTTCACCCTCAAACAGGGGAGAGCCTCGCGCTATCGTTATGCCGCGCGCCACAATGCAGAATGCGCGAGCCTCGCGTCAGCCATTGGCGACTTTGGTGCGGTCGAACCACACCGGCGCTACAGAAATCGCTTAAACCAAGAACATAATCGCAAGACCTCATTCTGGGCCCTGGTTCCTTAGCAAGATCCGTCAGCTGATCGTGAACAGGTGGAGGAAGTTGGTGGAGCTTCAAAGCGGATCGCTCTCTGTACCGAAATTCGATTCTACAAGAAGATGGTGATGAAGGCCCGCCGAGTGCCTATCCGACGTCCAAAGTCTTCGGTCGGGCTTCCGGCGCTGCTCTCGGCTTGAAGGGCGACCCCAGAAGGTAGAGAATAGGCTTGAGCAGATCGGTATTAGACCGCGAGCTCTATGCCGGTTCGGTACACACAAGCGAAAGGTGTGTCCGCCAGGCCCACAGCGGGGGTCGCGTTTCACCTTGCCACGCCGCGCTCATCTGCTCAACGTGTCAATGGTCGTGCTTAAGCAATCTTAGCGCAGAGGACGCTGACGAAAGCAAGTTGATCATTAGGGAGGAGACCATGAGCGCGCTTGCCGACTCCATTCCTATCGTTGCAATGACGGAAGCGGCCGATCGCCGGCGGCGTATCATCGCGATCGTCGGTGCATCATCAGGCAACCTCGTTGAGTGGTACGACTTTTATGCGTATGCATTCACCTCGATCTATTTTGCGTCTGCATTTTTCCCGAGCGGCGATGCGACCAGCCAGCTGCTAGCGACAGCGGGCATTTTCGCCGTGGGCTTCTTCATGCGCCCTCTTGGGGGGTGGCTATTCGGTTGGATCGCGGACACGCATGGCCGTCGGACCTCGATGATCATCTCGGTGCTCATGATGTGCGCCGGTTCGCTGATGATTGCGATTATGCCGACTTTCGAAACCATTGGTGGGTGGGCGCCAGTGCTCCTTCTCATCGCCCGACTGACGCAGGGGCTTTCGGTTGGCGGGGAATATGGCACTGCTGCAACCTACATGAGCGAGGTAGCCTCTAAGGGGAATCGGGGCTTCTATTCTTCCTTCCAGTACGTGACGCTGATAGGGGGCCAGCTACTGGCCCTGTTAGTGCTTGCGGTACTGCAGATGTTGCTGACGACCGAGGAGCTTAAGGCTTGGGGCTGGCGTATTCCATTCGTAATCGGAGCAATGGCGGCGATCGTCGCGATGTATCTGCGGCGTTCGCTCGCAGAGACGGCTTCCGAAGAGGCGATGCACAGCAAGGAGGCCGGTTCGGTTGTTAACTTGCTGCGACAACATCCGCGCGCCGTACTGATCGTGCTGGCTTTCACCATGGGTGGCTCGCTATATTTCTACACGTTCACCACCTACATGCAGAAGTATCTGGTAAACACAGCGCACATGGATACCAAGGTCGTCACCTTCGTGATGACAGTTGTCTTGATCGTCTTTATGTTTCTTCAGCCGGCATTTGGGGCACTATCCGACAGGATCGGACGTCGGAACAACATGATCCTGTTCACCACGCTGGGGGCACTTGGTGCGGTGCCGCTACTAGTCGCGCTGGGTAGCGTCTCCGATCCGTACGCGGCATCCCTCCTTGTTTTGCTCGCCCTTGCGATTGCCAGCTTCTACACTTCGATCAGTGGCGTTGTTAAAGCCGAACTGTTCCCGACCCAAGTGCGGGCCCTCGGTGTGGGGCTGACCTATGCGGTTGCAAACGCGATGTTCGGCGGTACGGCTGAATACGTGGCGCTGTGGCTTAAGTCATCAGGTCAAGAGCAATGGTTCGCGTGGTACGTCGCCGGGATGGTTGCGATAGGACTTGCCGCTTCGCTGATCATGCCTGACACCCGCAAATACGGGTATCTCGAAGGTACAGGCCAAATTGAGCGGTGAGCGATCGAGGCCTTGAGCCGCGCGGCTGAACTCGAGTGGCACGCCAGGGTGATGTCAACTGCAGCGTAAAGGTGCATCGCCGGGTCCGAAGACTCAAGCAGGCGCTTGATGACCACACCTTGCATTATCACCGTTGCTATTACGGGGTCTGTCCCGCAAAAAAGCGACAATCCGGCCGTGCCAATCACCATCAACGAACAGATCGAATCCACGCACGCCGCATTCGAAGCCGGCGCGACCATTGCGCATCTGCACGTGCGCAAAGATGATGGTACGCCCTCCTCAGATCCCGATAGGTTCGCCGCACTGCAAGAGGGATTACGACAGCATTGCCCCGGCATAATAGTTCAGTTTTCCACCGGCGGGCGATCGGGCAAAGGTTCAGAACGCGGAGGCATGCTTATGCACCGGCCAGATATGGCGTCCCTCTCGACCGGATCGTGCAATTTCCCGTCAATCATCTATGAAAACCATCCGGTTTTGATCCGTGAACTGGCTTGCAAGATGCGAGAGTACGATGTGAAGCCCGAGATTGAGGTGTTCGATCTCTCAATGCTGTATCAGGCCTTACGGTTGGCGGATGAGGGCCTACTAAAGAAGCCTCTTCATGTGCAATTCGTATTCAATGTTAAGAACGCCATGCCGGCAATCCGAGAAGTGCTTGAGTTCGAAGTCTCGCAATTGAAGAAGCTGATGCCCGAGGCGACCTGGACGGCTGCGGGCATCGGGCGGCACCAGTATGAAGTGAACAGATGGTGTCTTGAACTCGGCGGCCACTGCCGTACCGGCCTGGAGGACAATGTCCGGCTTGACCGTGATAACCTTGCCCCCTCGAATGAGGCTCTGGTGCGACGAGTGTCTGCGCTTTGCGCCGAATTCGGCCGAAAACCGGCCACGGTGACAGAAACTCGCCGCTTGCTGTCGCTTCCTGTTCAAACATCGACGTCTGTGTAGCGGGTCCACCCACGTGCTAACATGCTCACAAAAGGTCTTCTGCCTACGAGACTTAGAACTGAGTCCAATCGAGAGTAGTACGATGACCAAAGGATCGGATTTGCTAGTTGCTGCACTGGAGAACGAGGGCGTTGATCGTATTTTCGGCATTCCTGGCGAGGAGAATCTTGACGTCGTCGAGTCGCTTCGGAAGTCAAACATCAAGCTCATTCTAACGCGGCACGAGCAGGCGGCGGCCTTCATGGCGGCGACCCACGGCCGGCTGACGGGGAGGCCCGGCGTGTGCATCTCAACGCTCGGCCCCGGCGCGCTTAACCTATCGACTGGCGCCGCGTACGCTCATCTCGGCGCCATGCCGATGATTATGATCACGGGGCAGAAGGCGATCATGACGGCCAAACAGGCGCGCTTCCAGATTGTCGACGTGGTCGCCTCCATGCGGCCACTGACGAAGATGACGCGCCAGATCGTCAGCTCCGCCTCGATCCCGGCCATCGTGCGCGACGCTTTCCGGATGGCTATGGAGGAGCGACCCGGGCCGGTGCATCTGGAACTGCCCGAAGACGTGGCGGGGGAGGAAACGGATGACGTTCCGTTGGTGCCGCCACATCCAATCGAGCTCCCTATCGCGCCGCCCGTCGCACTCGATCGCGCCGCCGAGATGATCCTCCAGGCCGAGCGCCCTCTCGTTATGCTCGGTGCGGGGTCGAGTCGGCCAAAGCTGGTCGACCCGTTATCGAGCTTTGTACGGCGCACACGAATTCCTTTCTTCAACACACAGATGGGAAAAGGATCGGTCACCGGCGGCTCGAACCTCTACATGGGCACCGCTGCTTTGTCTTCGGGCGACTACGTGCATCAGGCCGTGGACCATGCGGACCTCATCATCGCAATTGGCCATGACACGGTGGAGAAGCCTCCCTTCATCATGGGTCCAAACGGCCCGAAAGTGATACATGTTGGCTTTACCGCGGCCAATGTGGAGCAGGTGTACTTCCCGCACGCCGAGGTCGTCGGCGATGTCGGCCCCAGCCTCGCACTGTTGGCTGACCGTATCGAGGGCAAGCTGAAGATCGACTCCGCGTTCACCGGGCTGCGGAGCGAAATCGTTGCGCGTATCAGAGACCGGGCGGACGAAGCGCGGTTTCCGCCGACGCCCCAGCGCATCGTGCGCGATGTACGAAAAGTTATGCCGGAAGATGGCATCGTCTGTCTCGACAACGGCATGTACAAGATCTGGTTCGCGCGCAATTACCGCACCCATGTCGCGAATACGCTGCTGCTCGACAACGCACTAGCGACGATGGGGGCCGGGCTTCCGTCCGCGATGATGGCGGCGATGCTGTATCCGAACCGCCGCGTCCTGGCGGTGTGTGGTGACGGCGGCTTTATGATGAACTCGCAGGAGATGGAGACCACAGTTCGGCTGGGGTTGAACCTTGTCGTGCTAATCCTGGAGGATTCCGCCTATGGGATGATCCGGTGGAAGCAGGCGGTCGACAAGTTTCCGGACTGGGGGCTTACCTTCGGCAATCCAGACTTTGTGCGGTACGCTGAATCTTACGGCGCGATTGGTCATCGAGTGAAGCGCACGGACGATCTCGTGCCGACCATCGAGGCCGCCTTCAAGGACACCGGCGTTCATCTCATAACGGTTCCTATCGACTACGTGGAGAACACGCGCGTTCTCGTGGAGGAGCTGCGAGGACGCGTGCCGGAGGTCGCCTGATTTGTGAGCCTATCAAAGGAGATGACTATGATGCTGAAACAGAATTTTGCCGATCAACTCAAGGCGCAGAGCGAAATCTGGCGGGAGCAAACGAAGGATTATCAGGAGCGGCTCGAACAGGCCGGTGAGCAGGCGCGCGCCGAATACAAGAAGACCATGGAGCAGATGGAAGCCACGTCGGAAGAAGCGCGCAAGCTCGCCGAAAAGGTGCGGAACGCCAACGAGGCGGCCTGGAAGGACATGGTCACGGCAAACCAGAAGGCTTTCGCGGAGCTTCAACGAGGCTGGGCGGAAGCGGTTTCCCGTTTCCAGTGATCGACACAAAGCGCCGAACCGCGACAAAGCGCCGGATTCAGGGTTGAAGTCGATCGGCTTCGGCCGAGACCAAGATTGATTCTGCTTCGCTGTGGCGGAGCCCCGAACGGGACATGGACATAATGAAGATCAAAGCTGCCGTGCTCAACCAGATGGGCGCCGCCACGCCTTATGCCCAATCGAAGCCGCTGGGAATTGAGGAGGTCGATCTTGATGATCCTGGCCATGGCGAAGCGCTGGTAAGGATCGGCGCGGCGGGCCTGTGCCACTCCGATCTATCTGTGATCGACGGAAACAGGCCACGTCCGACACCGATGGTCCTTGGGCACGAGGCGGCCGGCATAGTGGAAAAGCTGGGACCGGGCGTCGACGACCTAAAGGTCGGCGATCACGTAGTGATGGTGTTCGTCCCAAGTTGCGGGCATTGCTTGCCATGTGCGGAGGGCCGTCCCGCGCTGTGCGAGCCCGGTGCCGCCTCCAACGGCGCGGGCACGCTGCTCTCTGGCGAGCGCCGACTGCATCGCAATGGCGCCCAGGTCCACCATCATCTAGGCGTCTCGGCTTTCGCGGAATACGCGACAGTCTCGCGCAGGTCGCTGGTGAAGATCGACAAGGAGTTGCCACTCGATGAGGCCGCCTTGTTCGGGTGCGCCGTTTTGACCGGAGTGGGCGCCGTGATCAACACCGCGAAGGTGTCGGCTGGTTCGAGCGTTGCGGTGATCGGTCTCGGCGGCGTTGGCTTGAGTTCGCTCCTGGGGGCGGTGGCGGTCGGCGCACGGCGAATCGTCGCGGTCGACCTCTCGGATGACAAGCTTGGGCTCGCACGACAACTTGGTGCCACAGATACCTTCAATCCGGGAAATCCGAACGCGATCGACGACATTAGGTCCGCGACGGCGGGTGGCGTCGAGTTCGCCTTCGAGATGGCCGGCTCAGTGCGAGCCATGGATCTTGCCTACAAGATCACCCGGCGCGGGGGGACTACTGTCACGGCGGGTTTGCCACCGCCCGATCACACGTTCGCGCTGCCTCAGGTCAATCTCGTCGCCGAGGAGCGAACCGTCAAAGGCAGCTACATCGGCACCTGCGTGCCGATTCGCGATCTCCCCCGCTACATTGAACTCTATCGCGGCGGCAAGTTACCTGTCGACCGGCTGATGAGCGGGCGCCTCAAGCTGGACGAGATCAATCTCGGTTTCGATCGTCTGCAGGAAGGTAAGGCCGTGCGGCAGGTGGTGGTGTTCTGACGTGAATCCTTTCGAGTATATGCAAGCTTTGACCGAGCTTTGGAGCCGCGGCGGGAAGGACTTTGCTGCGGCGCAGCATGGCATTTCCTTCGACATGGCGAGCCGCTTGGCCACAGCGACGGGTCAGGAGGGGGCGCCAGGGTCTGCGCCCGTCACCTTCTTCGATCTTCAAGGGATGACAAAGGCAAACGAGGCGTTTGCGAAGCTGTGGTCGTCAGCGATCGAGCTGTCGCAGACCGTCACGCGCAATGCGCAGCAGGGAAAGAAGCAGGACCCACTTGTAACGGACCTGTTGGGCAAGGTCTTCGACCCACGTGCCTGGTTCTCAAGCATGGATGGCATGGATCAAGCCTTGCAGCGAATGGCGGAGGGGCCTCGCCTTGCCGATCTGTGGGACACTGAACGCAAGATGCTCAACGTGTTCAACGCATGGACGGCGTTGCGCCAGCGCAGCCTTGAACACAACACCGTTATGCTGGATGCGTGGCTTAAGGCGGCTGGCAAGTTTGCGAAGGACCTCAACGAGACGGCGGACAGAAAGGAGGCGTTGGGTTCCTGGCGCGAATTGCTCGCGCTCTGGGTTGAGACGGCGAATACCGCACTCCTCGAGACGCAGCGTTCAGACGCTTACCTCAAGAGCCAGCGGGAGATACTCAAGGCAAGCACCGATCTGCGGTTGGCACAGCAGGAGATCGCCGCCTTCTATAGCGAGATGTTTGGCTACCCGACGCGAGCGGAGCTCGACGATGTGCATCGGACCGTGACCGAGCTTCGGCGCGAGCTGCGTGCTCTACAGCGCGCCAACCGCGATGCGCCGAAAGCTGCAAGACAACCGCCGAAGGGGTCTCGCAAGCAGCCAACGCAGGCCGGTCCCAACCGGAACACGCCATGACGAACAGCGGAGCGCCCATCCACATCAAGCCCGAGCAAGCTATCTCGGAGGCTGCAGCCCTTGGCGAGAAGATTGCGCGCGGCGCCGAGCTGTTCTCCAAGCTGCGCGACAACGAAGTCGCCATCGCCACCACGCCGAAGGACGAGGTTTGGCGGCAGGACAAGGTGACGCTGCACCACTACCGGCCCCTGGCCGACACGAAGATCGCGACCCCCATGTTAATCGTCTACGGGTTAATTGGCCGCTACACAATGGCAGACCTGCAGGAGGATCGCTCCCTCGTTCGTAACCTCCTCAACCTCGGCATCGATCTTTATGTCGTGGATTGGGGCAACCCCTCCCGCGCCGACCGCTGGCTCACTCTTGATGATTACATCGATGGATACCTGGCGGAATGCGTGCGGGTAATTTCCGAGCGGCACAGGATCGATAAGGTGAGCCTCCTGGGTATTTGCGAAGGCGGCGTCTTCACCACGTGTTATGCCGCGCTGCATCCCGACACCGTGAAAGCCATGGTACTCACCATCACTCCGATCGATTTTCATGGCGACACGGTCGAGAACCGGCTTGGCCACGGCTTCATCAATATCTGGACGCGCAGCCTCAAGCCGGAGGATATCGATCGTCTGATCGAGGCCTACGGCAATCTGCCGGGCGAGTTCATGGGGTCTGTTTTCTCCCAGATGACACCCATGCGCACCCTCATGAAGTACAATCTCGACATGTTGGAGGTGATGGATGACGAGAAGAAGTTCCTCAACTTCCTGCGTATGGAGAAGTGGATCGCGGATCGCCCGCATCATCCCGGCGAGGCTGCGAAGCAGTGGCTCAAGGACCTCTACCAGGACAACAAGCTCATCAACAACGCATTCACGGTCAACGGCCGGCAGGTGGACCTCGGTAACATAACCATGCCGGTTCTCAACGTGTTCGCCAAAGACGATCACATCATTCCGCCCGCCACCTCGCAGGCATTGGGCGCGAAGGTAGGTACGAAGGACTACAAAGAGCTCCCGCTGCCTGGGGGTCATGTCGGCGTATTCGTCGGCGGCAAGTCCCAGGCTTTTCTCGGCTCCGGGATCGCCAAGTGGCTTTCCGAGAGGCAGTAGGCCGGATGACGCTCAAGAACAAGATCGTCTCCGCCGATGAAGCCATCGCGATTATTCGCGATGGAGACACAATTTGCGTGTCGGGCTTTGTTGGCATCGGTACGCCCGACGAACTGATCATCGCTCTCGAGCGGCGCTTTCTTAAGGAGCGGCACCCCTCCGGTCTCACCCTCGTCTTCGCCGCGGCCCCCGGCGACGGCAAGGAACGCGGGCTGAACCGTCTCGCCCACAGAGGGCTTCTCAAGCGCGTGGTGGGCGGCCATTGGAGCCTAGTACCCAAGATCGCCGAGCTGGCGCTCGACAACGCAATAGAAGCCTACAACCTTCCGCTCGGCTGCATCTCGCATCTCTACCGGGAGATCGCGGCGCATCGTCCAGGGACGATCTCGAAGGTGGGACTGCGCACTTTCGTCGATCCTCGCGACCAAGGCGGCAAACTTAACAGCGTCACCACCGAGGATCTCGTCGAGCTTCTCGAAATCGACGGCGAGGAATGGCTGCGCTACAAGGCGTTCCCAATCAACGTCGCATTCATCCGGGGAACGACCTGCGATCCAAACGGCAACACCACTATGGAGCGGGAGGCGCTTACCCTCGACAATCTCGCTTCTGCGATGGCAGCCAAGAACTCCCGCGGCTTCGTCATAGCGCAAGTAGAGCGCATTGCCGCCGCGGATTCGCTCAGTCCGCGCGAGGTCCAGGTCCCAGGCATTTTGGTCGATTGTGTGGTGTTGGCCGAAGCGAAGAACCACCTCCAGACCTACGGCTCGCCCTATAACCACGCCTTCTCCGGCCGGCAGCGCGTTCCCCTTGATCGCATCGACCCGATGGAGCTGGACGAGCGCAAGATCATCGCTCGGCGCTGCGCTTTCGACCTGCCGCTCGGGGGCGTTGTGAATCTGGGTATCGGGATGCCGGAAGGGGTGGCGACAGTCGCGGCAGAGGAGCGGATTCTCAAATACCTTACGCTCACAGCCGAACCCGGGATCGTGGGAGGTATTCCGCAGGGCGGGCTCGATTTCGGTGCGGCGCTCAATCCCGAAGCGGTCATCCAGCAGAACCAACAGTTCGACTTCTATGATGGCGGCGGGCTCGATCTCGCGTGTCTTGGACTTGCCCAAGTCGACGAGGTGGGCAACGTGAATGTGAGCCGGTTCGGTCGTAAGCTCGCCGGCGCTGGCGGCTTCATCAACATCTCACAGAACGCCAAGAAGCTGCTGTTCGCGGGCACATTTACCGCAGGCGGCCTCAAGATCGGAATCGCAGACGGCAACCTCGCCATCATGAGGGAAGGCCGGTCGCAGAAATTCATCGAAAAGGTTGAGCAAATCACCTTCAGCGGCGCCTACGCGGCCGAGACCGGACAGCCGGTCTTCTATGTGACTGAGCGGTGCGTATTCCGAAGAACGTCGGATGGCATGGAGCTGATCGAGATTGCGCCCGGCATCGATTTGGAGAAAGACATTCTGCCGCATATGGACTTCAAACCCTTGGTGCGGAGTCCACGACTGATGAGCGAGCGTATCTTCCGCCCAGAGCCGATGGGTCTCGAGCAGCTCCTGCTTGGTTTGAGCCTCTCCGACCGCATCACATACGACCAAGCGCGCAATACCCTATTCATCAATTTCGAAGGATTCCAGGTGCGGACGGTCCAGGATGTCGATCTCATTCGCAGTGAGGTTGAAGCGCGCTGCAAGGCGATCGGCCGCAAGGTGGGTCTCGTCGTCAATTACGACGGGTTCTACCTCGATCCCATGGTGAGCGATTCCTACATGTCGATGATCACTTACATGCAGCAGCGCTATTATTTGACAGCCTCACGCTATACGACGAGTGCTTTCATGCGCATGAAGCTCGGCGCTGGTCTGGCCGAACGTAACCTCGCTCCTCACGTGTTCGAAACCTGGGCGGAGGCTCAGGCATTCACTGCAGCACAAAGTCAGGCGTGACAATTGGATGTTCGGCATCTCATTACATTTTTCAATGATCGCGGCAGAAAAACTGTCGGCACTCGATGTTTTTTGTTCATTCGCAATGACGGCTGAAATATTTGCACGCCGAGGAACCCTGCCGCCGGACAAAGAAAAATTGGCGCATTGGCGCTTGCTATGACGTCAATGCGAGGAAGTCATGGAAGAGAGCAACTTCGCCGCGATGCACTTGACTACTATCGGCTTCCAACCAGCGGAAAAAACTCGGTGCCCAGAACGCGTTCAGAGCGAACTATGCTCAAAGTAGCCATGGGGAACGGGAACACCTCAAAAGGTCCTAAAGTCGATTTCGAACCTGATCGGACTGGTTCGTTTTTCGGCCTGTCTATGTCTGGCTTCCACCCAGTGGCATACACTGATTGGGGTGCAGCAAACACGCGCATTCCGGTTGTGTGTGTTCACGGGCTCAGCCGCCAGGGACGAGATTTCGACTATCTCGCCGCGCACCTTGCCGGGGCAGGCCGCCGTGTCGTTTGTCCGGACCTCGTCGGTCGTGGGCAAAGCGGCAGGCTGCGCGATCCGAACGAATATGCGCTTCCTCAATACTGCGCCGACATGAACGCACTCATCGCGGCTCTTGACGCCGGACAGGTCGACTGGGTCGGAACGTCGCTCGGCGGGCTGATTGGAATTGTGCTTGCCGGTTTGCCGGGCAACCCAATTCGCCGCCTCGTGATCAACGATATCGCTCCGTACTTGCCTTGGGCGGGCCTAGCCCGTATCGGGTCCTACATTAGCGCCATGCCGGTGGACTTCCACGACTTAGGGGAGGCCGAAGCCTATTTCCGCGAGGTCTTAGCACCATTTGGCGGCCTTTCTGACGAACAATGGTGCCACGTCACCCGCCACAGTGTTGCTTGGCATGCCAGCCGAGAGCGTTACGTCATGCTCTTCGATCCGCAGATCGTACGGGCATTCCGAAATCCATGGCACTACAGCGTTAATCTCTGGAAATACTGGACCGGCATCGAGGTGCCGATCCTTGCACTTCGCGGTGTGGAATCCGACATGTTGCCGGCGAACCTCGCGGACGAGATGGTCCGGCGGAACCCGCGGACACGCGTGCATGATATCGAGGGCTGTGGCCATGCACCCCCGCTTATGAGCCTCGACCAAATCCAACCTATCGCCGATTTTTTGACAGCTCAGAGGATCGAATCCTGAGCACCACGCCTGGCGGTGCTCACGCTCCTGCGCGGCCGTACACGCGTTCCAGGCGCTCGCAGCCAGCGCCCGTGCGATCGATTAGTCCGAAAGCATCAGGTGCATGCCGGAGGCGCTCAAGGATTTGTTTGGCTGAGCGCACCTCGATCGGCTTCCGGGGAGGGTCGGCGCCATTCGGACTTCGAAGGCCCAACGCATAGATAGCGGTTGAACCAGTTCTTGCCCCGCAGCACCAAATTGGCAAAGGAAGGCTTTCATGCCCACTAAGATCTGCGAACGGCAGTTGAGCTTCGTAGGCTACGCCGGTTGGCCATATATGGGTTGCCGGACGCTGCTTCGGCGCGCGCCGGACCCTGCCGATTGGGGTGCCCGGTTGTAATCGTATCCCACTCAAATCGGGTTCAATTATCTCACTACCGCAAAACTTCAGAGACATGCCGGTTCTTTCAAATGTTGTTGCTGGTTTCTGGCAGACCGGATTATGGAATGATTTGACATTTGTCCTGTCCCGTGTCGGCTTGCGAGGGCTGCCCTCGACTTCGGACCGTTCAACCACGCCCGGCTGTTGAGGTGCTGGCTCGGGCGGGCTCACCGGACTGTTGAGGTGCAGAGGGGGCCTCCAGCGGAGCTCGTCCTTTGGCTTACCCGCTCGCCGGGGTACCAGCATTCGCGGCCATCTATTATTATCCTGTAGGCCCAGTGCCGCCCGTCGCCGCTCATGAGCTGCGGTTCGCAGTCCATCAGCTCGATCGCATTCCATCCACTGCGCCGCTTCGGGCATCCAAACGACTCCGTCCACCATCCAGCTTTCGGCAGAGGAGCCCGGCCTGTTCCGAGGCGATCCGTCTTCCCCATTCCGGGTACGAGCATTTAGCGGTGAGCGAGGGGATCGAGGCCCGTTGAGGCGACCGTCTCGGCGGCGTCCGGGGACGCCAGAAACCGGATTAGCTCCGCCGCCGCCTCTGGCTGGCTGGCGATCGTCAGCACGCCGGCGGAGAAAACCGTCACCTGCTGCACCTCGGCGGGAAGGGGTCCGACAAGCTCGGCACCGGGTATGCCGATGATCTCGCTGATCTGCTGGAAGCCGATTTCAGCCTCGCCTCGGGCGACCACCGCCGCCGCACGCTCGCTGAGGATGCGGCGGCTCTTGGGCATAACCTCCGCCTCGATCCCTAGCCTCTTATAGAGCTCGGTCGAGATATAGACACCGCTCGCGCTCGCCGAGTAGGCGATAGACGATGCGCCCAAGAGGGTGCGGCGCAGCGCATCGACCGTCGATATGTCGGGCTTCGGCGCCCCGGCTCGCACGGCGACGCCGATGCGGGATTCGGCGAGGTCGACTCGGCTGTCAGGCCGAACCACGCTGCGAGCCGAGAAGTCGTCGAGCGCCGGGCGCGCAAGTATGATGATGTCGGTCGGCTCGCCGCGCGCGAGGCGCTGCGGAATGGCGTCTGGCGCATTGCCCATCGACGCGCCATACGCGCTGGCGACCTTCTTTCCCGTGATCTGCTCGAACCGAGGCGCGAGGATGTTGTACGCGGCCGTGAAACCGCCCGAGCAGATGACCCTGATCTCATCACTCTGCGCCCATGAGAGGCGGGGAAATGCCGGTGCGAATGCCCCCAGCATAACAGTGCGGCGAGACAGCTTGAGCATATGTCCTCCCTAAGCAGCTGGCCGACACTGCGATGTTACTCTTCTCCTGTCATCGCGGCGAGAGCATTGTTCGGCACGCACGGTCGCCGATCCAGCAACATGCCTGAACATCCGTTGTTACCGGCGGTTCTCTTGCCAAACGCCTGCGCCGGACAGACATAGAAAGTGATTGCCGCCGGATGACCGGATCTGTTCCGCGCAAGAAGGACAATCCGGGCGTGCCCGTAACTCCCTCCGAACAAATCGAGTCGACGCATCAATCATTTGATGCGGGTCCCTCTTTCGTTCACATCCACGTGCGCAAGCCGGATGAAACCCCTGCTTCCGATCGCATCTTGTTTGCTCAGGTGCAAGAGGGCGTGCGCAAACACTGTCCCTAGATGATCATTCAATTTTCGACTGGCGGTCGCCGACGGGACGCCGCAGCACGTGGAAGCGCTCTTTACCTCAAACCGGACATGGCCTCGCTCTCAACCGGCTCCGTAAACTTCCCGACCCAACGTTCATGAGAATTGCGCCGCTGGTAGACGGCTTGGCGACACAAATGCGGAAACTCAGCGTGCTTCCAGCGATCGAAATCTTCGATCCGACATCCACGGTGCACGAAGGCCTGTGGACAGCTGACTCATCAATGAGCGTCTGCATGTACAGTTCGTCATGGGTGTGAAGAACGGGTTGCCGGCTCAGGAGCATCTGCTCGTCATCCCACTCGTGGAGCTTAAAAACGCATACTTTCAAAAGCGACCT
Organism: Methyloceanibacter sp.; assembly: GCA_025449615.1. The sequence goes on along the minus strand of JANWJA010000096.1, from coordinate 1,087 downwards.
GGACCGCTGTGGGGATCGGACGTCATCAATCCGAGGTCATGGACCGGGTGCTGGCACGTAGTGGGGATGGAATTCGGACCGGGCTTGAAGTTAAACGTCCGGATCACCAAACGACCTGCAAGCAATAATGCGGAGCTTGTGAAAATCGCCGCGGACATGTGCGCCAAACATAATGCGCGACCTGCATCACCTGCTGAAGCAAGGTTGCTTCTTGGAATGGCGGTCTAACCCGGTGCGCCTTCACTGTGATTGCCACTATGAGATAGCTTCGCCGCACAGTTGGACAGTAACGCGAAAGTTCTTTGTGCACCCACCTCAGGTCAAGAAGAGCGTCGATTCGCTGCCCGTCACGGAATCGGCGCGGCCGCCGGACAATGTAAATTTGCAACCCCCGCCGTCTCACGCATCGCCCGGCACGTGATCGGGCTTCGGCCGGACCGCGAGCGCGTAGAGCTTGGGGCCAAACAGTGCGAGCGCCGCCAGCGCCAGGATGGTCGCCGACAGCGGCCGCGTGAAGAACACGGTCCAATCCCCGGCGGAAATCGTCATGGCCTGGCGGAAGTTCTGCTCCGCCAGCGGTCCCAAAATCATTCCGATGATGACGGGAGCGGCGGGGAAGTCGTAGCGGCGCATGAGGTAGCCGATCCCGCCGATGAGATAGAGCAGGATCAGGTCCACCGGAGACTGGGTGATGCCATAGGTGCCGATGGTCGCGAACACGAGAATGCCGGCGTAAAGGATCGGCGCTGGAATTTGCAAGAGCTTCACCCAGACCGCGATCAGCGGCAGGTTGAGCACCAGCAGCATGACGTTGCCGATGAACAGCGAGGCGATCAGGCCCCAGACCAGTTGCGGCTGCGACTGCAGCAGCAGCGGTCCCGGATTGATGCCGTAGCTCTGGAACGCCGAGAGCATGATGGCGGCGGTTGCCGAGGTCGGCAGGCCCAATGTGAGCATCGGCACGAGCACCCCGGCGGCCGAGGCATTGTTGGCGGCTTCCGGACCGGCGACGCCTTCGATCGCGCCCTTGCCGAACTCCTGCGGCGTGGAGGTGAGCTTCTTCTCGATGTAGTAGCTGAGGAAGGTC
>JANWJA010000095.1 GCA_025449615.1 Methyloceanibacter sp. | reverse complement strand
GAAGAGCTTGAGGCGGCGTCGACGGCGCTTGCCGGCTAGATATAAAGAGGAGAGCCTCGATGTTCGACCTGACAGGGAAGGGCGCGCTGGTCACCGGAGCGAGCGGTGGGATCGGCGCCGCCGTGGCGAAGGCGCTGCATGCTCAAGGCGCCAATGTCGCGATCTCCGGCACGCGGAAGGAAAAGCTCGACGCGCTGGCCAAGGAGCTCGGCGACCGCGTACATGTGCTGCCTTGCGATCTTCGCGACCGCGCCGCCGTGGTGAAGCTCGCCGAAGAGGCGGAGAAGACCGTCAGCCAGGTCGATATTCTCGTCAACAATGCCGGCATCACCCACGACAATCTTTTCATGCGCATGAAAGACGAAGAGTGGGATGATGTCATCAACGTCAACCTCAATTCTGTGTTCGTGCTGACGCGCGGAATCTTGCGCGGCATGATGCGCCGGCGCTACGGCCGCATCGTCAATATTGCTTCGATCTCCGGCGTGTTCGGCAATCCGGGTCAGGCCAATTATGCCGCCTCGAAGGCTGGGCTCGTGGGCATGACCAAATCGTTAGCCCGCGAGGTTGCGAGCCGGGGCATCACCGCCAATGCGATTGCGCCTGGCTTCATCTCGACGCCGATGACGGACGCCTTGACGCCGAAACAGGTGGAAATGATCGCCGCGGCGATCCCGGCGCAAAAATTCGGCAGGCCGGACGATATTGCGTCTGCCGTCGTGTTCCTCTCAAGCCAGGAATCTGGCTATGTGACCGGGGAAACCATGCACATCAATGGCGGCATGGTCATGGTCTGATGGGTTGCAGGACAGGGACTTGGGGTCGCAGCTTGACCCAGTTTCCTAAGCCCAGCGGGGGTTCTGAGCCCTGGTGGCGAACTGAGGCCCAAGTGGGCTGGTAAGAACAACGTCCCGAGGGGGCTTGACAAAGGACAACCCCATCCGCGATCAAACCCCGGACCAACCGCTCGGGGACGCATGAGGCCTTAAAGCCGCAGGCTCGGGGGGATGTTATGTGGCTAAAGACGTTATGTGGCTAAATACGACAAAAGGGACGGTGAGGCGGAGATGAGCGATATCTCGGAGCGCGTAAAGAAGATCGTGGTGGAGCATCTCGGTGTCGAGGCCGACAAGGTTACCGACAACGCCAGCTTCATTGACGACCTTGGGGCCGACAGCCTCGACACGGTCGAGCTGGTCATGGCTTTCGAGGAGGAGTTTGGCTGCGAGATACCCGACGATGCGGCCGAGACGATTTTGACCGTCGGTGACGCGATTAAGTTCCTGGAGAAGAATACCGCCGCGTGACGCATTTTTCGCGCGGCCAAGCTGGGCCATCTGTTTGCGCCGGTTGAAGCGTGTCAGAGGCCGGCACTAGGTTTCCGAAACAACTCGGCGAAAGCAAACGATGCGTCGTGTCGTCATCACCGGCTTGGGGATGGTTTCGCCGCTTGGCTGCGGCGCCGAGACCACATGGGAACGGCTGCTCGCCGGGCAGACCGCCACGAAGCGTGTCGAGAGTTTCGATGTTTCGGACCTTTCCTGCCAGGTCGCTTGCCAGATCCCTCGCGGGGATGGCTCGGACGGCACCTACAATCCGAACGATTGGATGGAGCCGAAAGAGCAACGGAAGGTTGACGACTTTATTATCTATGCGATGGCCGCGGCGACGCAGGCTCTCACCCATGCCGGTTGGAAGCCGACCGCCTACGAAGACCAAATCCGTTCCGGCGTTCTGATCGGTTCAGGTATCGGCGGTCTGCAAGGCATTGAGAAGACCTCGCTGCTTTTCGCGGAGAAAGGTCCGCGGCGTGTGAGCCCGTTCTTTATTCCCGGCCGTCTGATCAATCTTGCATCCGGCTATGTCTCAATTGAACATGGGCTGAAAGGTCCGAATCATTCGGTGGTTACGGCCTGCTCAACCGGCGCGCACGCGATCGGCGATGCATCGCGCTTAGTGGCGCTTGGCGATGCCGATGTCATGGTGGCCGGTGGTGCTGAGTCTCCGGTGTGCAGGCTGGCGATTGCCGGCTTCGCGGCCTGCCGCGCACTTTCCACTAATTTCAACGATCAGCCTGAGAAAGCATCGCGTCCTTACGACCGCGACCGCGACGGCTTCGTGATGGGCGAGGGCGCCGGCATGGTGGTTCTCGAAGAACTCGAGCATGCCAAGGCGCGGGGCGCGACAATCTACGCGGAAATCATTGGTTACGGACTGTCCGGCGATGCCTACCATATCACAGCACCAGCGGAAGACGGCGACGGCGCTTTTCGCTGCATGGTCGCCGCTGTGAAGCGCGCCGGCATCGAACCCGCCGACATTGACTATATTAATGCGCATGGGACCTCGACCCCAATGGGGGACGAGATTGAGCTTGCCGCGGTCGAACGCCTGTTTGGCAATGCGGCGGGGAAGGTGTCCATGTCTTCGACCAAGTCGGCGATCGGGCATTTGCTCGGAGCGGCGGGGGCGGTCGAGGCGATCTTCTCGGCGCTTGCGATTCGCGACCAGGTGGCGCCGCCCACGCTCAACCTCGACAATCCCTCAGTAAGCACGGCAATCGATCTTGTGCCGCACCGTGCCAAGAAGAGGCCGATCGATACCGTGCTCTCCAACTCTTTCGGGTTTGGCGGCACCAATGCCTGCCTGATCTTGCGGCGCTATGCGGCTTAGGCGTAGGCTTGTTAGCTGAACCTCCCTTTCGCCATATTTCAAAGCCAAGTCATAGCGCTATCGGCGTGCGGGGGTTTGCCGGACCATGTCTTTGACCAACGATCTACCGTCGAAGGCTAACGATAACGACAGTGCGGGCGGGATCCGGCGGGAACCTACCTTGCTTCCCCGCAGCCCTGCCGAAGCGCTTGAGCCGACGCGACCTCCGGTTCCGCCGGCGCCGGAGACGCCTCAGGGCGGCGGTCATCCAGTCCTCGGTTTCTTCAACGGAATGTTCCGCTTCGCGCTGGTGCTCGCGCTCGCAATCGCGGCCTTCTATTATTTTCTCAAGATTGAATTCGATCAGCCCGGTCCGCTAGCGACCTCAACAGTCATCGTCGTACCCAAGGGCCAATCGGTTGGGGACATTGCCGACGCGCTGGTGCGCGACGGCGTCATCGCCGACAAGCGGGTCCTGTTCTTGCTCTACGCGCGATATTTTTCCCACGTGAAGGGCAATGCCAGTATCAAGGCCGGTGAATATGTCTTCCATAAAAACGCCAGCATGCGGCAGGTGCTGGACACGCTGGTGGAGGGCAAGTCGATCGACCATAAGGTGACGGTCGCGGAAGGTCTGACCAGCTTGCAGATCGTCCAGCGCCTCAACGCCAATTCCGACCTTGAAGGCGAGATCGCTCAAGTCCCCGCGGAGGGTACGTTGCTGCCGGACACCTATCGTTTTGAAACCGGCGACACACGATCCGATATCATCGAGCGCATGCAAGTCGGACAGCAGAAATTCCTCGCTAAGATGTGGGAGGAGCGTGATCCCGACGTCGTGGTGAAGACACCGGAGGAGGCAATCATCCTTGCCTCGATCGTGGAGAAGGAGACGGGCCGCGCCGATGAGCGGCCGCGTATCGCGGCGGTGTTCTCCAACAGGCTGAAGAAGAAGATGCGGCTGCAATCCGATCCGACCATTATTTACGGACTGGTGGCCGGCCAAGGCGCGCTCGATCATCCGATCCAGCAGGACGAGCTCGACCGCGATACGCCGTACAACACTTATAAGATCGATGGATTGCCGCCGGGTCCGATTGCCAATCCCGGCCGCGCGGCGATCGAAGCCGTGCTGAAGCCGGCCAAGACCATGGACCTCTATTTTGTCGCCGATGGGAAGGGCGGGCATGCCTTCGCCCCGAGCCTCGACGAGCACAATAAGAATGTCCAGAAGTGGCGAGTGGTCGAGCGCGAGATCCGTGCGAAAGAGGCCGCAGAGGCGGCTGCGGCAGCCGAAGCGGCCAAGGCTGCGGGTGTCGCTCCGCCTCACGCGACCCTTCCGGCCGGAACGCCCGAGGCTGTGCCTCCTGCCGAAGTGGTCGGTCAGACTGGAGCCACGCCGAAACCGCTCGAGATCATTCGGACCCCTGCCGAGGCGCCGGCCGCAAACGCTGGAGTCGCCCCGACTGATGGAGCCGCGCCGCCGCTGCCGCGGCGTAATCCGGACCGTTAAGAGGCGCCGAGCGACAGGATTTGTTCTCTCCCCGCAATGCTCCCGACTCGGCTTATAACCCTCAGGGGCGTTTCTGAGGCGGGCTGGCCTGAGCAGGATTATTGATGACAATCAAGAGCATGACCGGTTTTGCCCGCTCGGACGGGGCGTGCGGCGAGACCCGATTTCACTGGGAGGCGCGGAGCGTCAACGGCCGTGGGCTTGAGCTTCGTCTAAGGCTGCCGCCTGGGTTTGAGAGCCTCGAAATCAAGGCGCGCGGGCTCTGTCAGGAGAAGCTCAACCGGGGCAATTGCACCATCAATCTCGCCATCAAGCGTGAGACGGGGCAGTTCGAGCTCAAGCTCAACGAGGCGGCGCTGCGCCAGGCCATGGCCATTGCCGAACGCGCACGCGAAATCGCCGATCTGAAACATGCGAGGCTCGATACGCTGCTCGGCATGCGCGGCGTGGTCGAGGCGGTCGAGGGCGAGGACAATGAGGAAACGCAAGCGAGACTCGCCGAAGCTTTGCTGGTTGGACTCAAGACTGCACTCGATGAGCTTGTGGCCGCGCGGAGCGCCGAGGGCGCTCGGCTCGCCGAGGTCATTGCAGGCCAACTCGATCAGATCGCAAAATTCACCGAGCGAGCAGCCAATGCGGAGGCGCGGCAGCCGGAGGCGGTGCGGGCGAAGCTCGCGGAACAGCTCCGGCGGGTAGTCGAAAACAGCGCTGGCCTCGATGCGGAGCGGCTGCATCAGGAGGCACTTCTGATCGCCACCAAGGCCGACATTCAAGAAGAGCTCGATCGCCTGCGTGCGCATATCGCGGCTGCGAGGGACTTGCTTGCGGAAGATCAGCCGGTCGGGCGGAAGTTCGATTTTCTCGCACAGGAGTTCAATCGCGAAGCCAACACGATCTGCTCCAAGGCTGCCGATATCGAGGTCAGCCGCGCCGGCATGGAGCTCAAGACCGTGGTCGATCAGTTGCGCGAGCAGGTGCAAAACATCGAATGAGGGGGAGATGGACTCGGCGCGCAGGGGATTGATGCTGGTTTTGTCGTCGCCGTCAGGTGCCGGCAAGACCACGTTGGCGCGGAGGCTCCTGGAAGAGGAGCCCGGCGTCGAGATGTCGATCTCGCATACGACGCGAGAGAGACGCAAAGGCGAGAAGCAAGGCAAAGACTACCACTTCGTCGACCATGAGACGTTCACGCGGATGCGCGATCAAGACGAATTCCTGGAGTGGGCCGTGGTCTTCGACAATTATTACGGGACGACACGAAAGCCAATCGAGCGCGCGCTCTCTGAGGGGCGCGACGTGCTGTTCGACGTGGACTGGCAGGGCACGCGGAAACTTCGCGAGACGGCAAAGAATGATGTTGTGGCAGTGTTCATCCTTCCGCCGTCGGCAAAGGCGCTCGAGGAGAGATTGAAGGTGCGCGCTGAAGACCCCGAGGACGTCGTGCAAAAGCGCATGCGCGGCGCCAGCAACGAAATCCAGCATTGGGAAGAGTACGATTTCGTCATCATCAATTATGACATCGAGCGTTCATTGAAAGCCGTTCGCTCTATTTTGGCCGCGGAACGTTTGCGGCGATCAAGACAGATTGGCTTGAAGGATTTCGTGCAAGGCCTCTTGGCGGAGCTTTAGACCTTTGGGCTCAGCGCCCTAGAGCATTGGCCAATCTAGCAAAATCGGCGACTTCAAGCTCCTCGGCCCGCGCGGTCGGGGCGATGCCAAGCGAATTCAGCAGAGCCTCGGCGTCGGGGGTGATCTGCCGAAGCGACGAGCGCAACATTTTCCGCCTCTGGCCAAAGGCCGCGGCAGTGACCCTCTCGAGGGCAGCAATATCGCAAGCAGGCCTAGGATCAGCCTTTGGCACCAGCTCCACGAGACTGGAATCAACCTTTGGCACCGGGGTGAAGGCGCGCGCCGGAACACCCAACAGGATGCGGCTTGTCGCGCGCCATTGCGCGATCACCGCCAGCCGCCCGTAATCCTTGCGTCCGGGCTTGGCCACAATGCGCTCGGCGACTTCGCGCTGAAACATGAGCACGAGGCGGTCGAACCAAGGTGGCCATGGTGAGGTCTTGAGCCATCCGATCAGAAGCGGCGTGGCGACGCTATAGGGGAGGTTGGCGACGATGCGGCAGGGCCGCACCAAGTTGAGTTTCGCATAGTCGATCTCGAGCGCATCGGCCTCGATGATCTCCAGCCGGCCTGGATAGGCGGCCGCGATGCCGGCAAGAGCAGGCAGGCAGCGCCGATCTTTTTCAATCGCAACGACGCGGGAGGCGCCTTCGAGAAGAAGCGCACGGGTAAGGCCGCCGGGCCCCGGCCCAATTTCGACAATCGTCGCGCCCTCGAGGGGACCGCCGGCTCTGGCAATGCGGCGGGTCAGATTGAAATCGAGCAGGAAATTCTGGCCGAGGCTCCGGCGCGCGGAAAGATCGAGACCGCGGATGACATCGCGGAGTGGCGGCAAGCCGTCCGGCGTGCTCAACGCCGGGTCCTGGCGGTTTGCCACATCTTGTCGGCAAGGCGCAGTGCTTCGATCAGGCTGCGGGGACTCGCATTGCCGGTCCCGGCGAGGGCGAATGCGGTGCCGTGATCCGGCGACGTGCGTATGAAGGGAAGGCCGAGCGTGACATTGACACCCTCGTCGAAGCCAAGCGTCTTGACTGGAATCAGAGCTTGATCGTGGTACATGGCGACCACGGCGTTATAGGCCTTTCGTGCCTCGGCATGGAACAACGTATCGGCGGAGTGAGGCCCGGTGACGGTGACGCCTTTGCGCCGCGCCCGCTCGATTGCCGGCACAATTATGTCGATCTCCTCGCGACCCATGTTGCCTTCCTCGCCGGCGTGGGGATTGAGACCGGTGACCGCGATGTGCGGATTGGCCAGCGCGAAATATTTCTTGAGACCGGCGGCTGTCGTCATGATCGTTGAGAGGATCAAGTCCTTGGTGAGGGTAATCGGGACGTGTTTCAACGGAATGTGAATGGTGGTCGGTACGACTCGAAGATCCTTGGCGACCAGCATCATGACCGGCGTAATCGGCGCTTCGCGGCGCCCCAGGGCAGCGAGGAATTCGGTGTGTCCGGGAAAGGCGAAGCCGGAGCGATAGAGCGCGGCCTTGTTCACTGGATTGGTCACGACGGCGCTGGCTTCGCCCGCTTGCACCAGTTCTACGGCACGCTCGATCGATTGGATCACGGCCGGCATGGCCGCATTGTTGGAGCGGCCAGCGACGACTTTTCCAGCGACTGTGATCGGCAAGACGGGAAGCGCTTCGGGGAATCGTCGCTCGGCATCAGACGGTTTGTCGATGACGGTGATCGGGATGGACACGCCGAGTTGCTCGGCCCGCGCCGCCATGAGATCGGGATCGCCGAGGAAAACGAATGGCGGAATATATTCCACATCGCGCGCCCACCATGCGGCGAGCGCAAGGTCGGGGCCGATCCCGGCGGGGTCGCCAAGGGTGAGCGCAAGCGGAAGGTCGGGTCGGTGCATGATTTGGCGCCGATGGCCGAAGATGCGGCGGTGAACTTAGGTTGGGACGAAAACTAGGCTAACTTTGACGCATAATCCTGTCTGAGAAGTCTGCAACTTTCGGGATTATGTTCTACGAACGATACTCAATAAAGGCGTCTTGGCGCAGATCGCGCAACAGGCGCTCCGCGCGGATCTCCATCTCTTGCTGCATCAATTTGTGCTCAGTTTGCTCGCGCTGCTGCGGATCGCCCTTGACCGCGCGCTTGCCGCATACGGCGTAAAGCTCGATGGCCGATGCCGAGATCGTGGGCGGAGTCATCTGCCCGACTTTCGCGTTCATCACTAGAAGCCGGGCGGGCTGGGCGAGCGCGCCGGGCTGTTGATCGGCAAGTACCTTGACGCTTGCGCCCTTGATGCCCTTCGCCAGTTCTGCGACATTGGAACAAGATTCGAACCGCGTTCGGAGCGCTTCAGCCTCTGCGAGTCGGCTCGCAAGCGTGCGCTGGTCGGGGTTACCGGAAAGTTCGAACTTCACCTGGCGAAGCTGCAGCGCGGTCGCTTCCGTTGGCGTCGCGCTCGCCCCGGCGCCACCGCCGCTCGCAATCGCTTTATCGACGTCGACATCGCCGACATTGACCTCATGGCGAAACTTGCGACGCACAACGTCCTGCCAGACCAATTGCGCGCGGATGCGGTCCTTCAGCGTGCGCATGTTCACGCCCATCTGGCCAAGCGCAGAGCCGAGACCCTCCGTGGTCAGATTG
>JANWJA010000094.1 GCA_025449615.1 Methyloceanibacter sp. | reverse complement strand
GACGCCGTCGCCAGACTGATGTCGCGCGTCGCCTGCGAGGGCGGCTACACGCAGATCCAGAAAGTGCTCAGTCATGCGCGCGGCGAGAGCGCCGCAACACGCGTGAATGCGCTGGTCTATGTCGGCGACGCCATGGAAGAGAATATCGACGAGCTTGCCCAACGCGCCGGCGAGCTTCGTCTGCTCGGCGTGCCATGCTTCATGTTCCAGGAGGGCTACGACAAAAAGGCGGAGCGTGCGTTCAAGGAGATCGCTAAGCTCACGCGTGGCGCCTATTGCCGCTTCGATTCCGGATCGGCCAGTCAATTGGGGGATCTGCTAAAGGCGGTGGCGGTCTATGCCACTGGCGGCCGCAAGGCGCTCAAGGATTTCAGCCAGGCGACGCGGTCGAGTGCCGGGTCGCTTCTGCTCGAACAGCTCAGCTAGGCCGTTTCGATGCCGTATTTTCTCGCGGGGCTTGCGCTCCTCATCCTCCTCATCTTCGCAGGTCGCCTTTTCGCAAGAGCGAATCCGCACCTGCTTGCCGACGCTTTGCGCAAACTGGCCGGAGTCGTCGCACTTGGCGCGGCCGGCTTTCTGCTGGTGCGTGGCGCGCTTCCTCTCGCCATTCCGCTTGGACTGTTCGGCTTCTCCTTGATCCGGCCAGGGACGTTCGGCTTTGGCCCGTTCGCCTCATCATCCAAATCGCCGGGAGCGACCTCGCATGTAAAGACCGAGAGCCTGGAGATGGCGCTCGATCACGATAGCGGCGAGATGGAGGGAATGGTCCTGAAAGGCAAGTTCGAGGGACGGATGTTGTCGTCGCTGTCCGACGCTGACCTCAAGACGCTGCTTGACGAGTTGCATGGCACGGATCAGCAGGCCGAAGCTTTGATGGAGGCCTATTTCGATTGGCGGGTTCCGAATTGGCGTGAGACCGAGGACGCCGAGCCAAAACAAGAGAGCCGCGCGCGATCCCGCAAGCCCTCTGGTCATATGAGCGTGGAGGAGGCCTATGCCGTGCTTGGGCTGAAACAAGGTGCGAGCGAAGAGGAGATCAGCCGCGCGCATCGGCAGATGATGAAGAAGTTCCACCCCGATCAGGGGGGATCGACCTATCTCGCCTCGAGGATCAACGAGGCCAAGGACGTCTTGCTCGGGCGCTAATCCAACATGCGCTACTCGGCGCGCATCACGACGCAATCGAGCGACATCTTCTTGAGTTGGGCACAGGTGCTCTTGGCTTTGTCCTGCGAGAAGCCGGCAAAGCGCGCCCGGTACCATTGCTCGGTGTCCTTCTTGAATGTCGTGGTAACCGGGTAGTGGCCGTTGAGCAGGCTTGCGGCGCGTCCTTTGACGGCATCCAGTCTGGTTTTGGCTTCCGCCTGGGAAGTAAAAGAGCCGACCTGGACATGGTAGGGGCCGGCCTTGGTGCCGTGAGGTTCGCCGGTGACGATCGGATCGGCCTCAGGCAGCGGAGATTTCAGCGACAATTCTTCCTCTTCCGCGAGAGACTGGATCGGGGCTGGCTTGGTGGGCTCGGCTTCCTTGCCAAAAGCGACCGGAGCGACCATCGGTGTGGCCGAGGCCATGACCGGAGCGGAGACGGGTTTGGGCGGCGTGGCCTGGGGCACTGGGGTGGCGTCCAAAGACGCAACCATGGGCTTCGGCATTGACTTCGCCGCGACCGCTTGCGGGAAATATTTGTCGAGCAGCGAACGCATCGCGGCATCGCGCTGGCTCCCAGTCCGGCCGCCAAGCACGACGGCGATGAGGTGCTTGTCGTCGCGTTGCACGGAAGCCGTGAGGTTGAAGCCGCTCGCACGCGTGTAGCCGGTCTTGATGCCGTTGGTGCCCTTATAGCTGAACAGCAGATGATTGTGATTGCGGTAGCGCTTGCCCTTGTACGCGAAATATTTGGTCTCGAAGACGGTGTAATATTCCGGGTAGTCGCGGATCAGATGCTGCGCCAGCAGCGCCATGTCGTGCGCGGTCGTGACTTGCTCGTCATTAGGGAGACCGGAGGCGTTGCGGAACAGCGTATCGTTCATGCCGATCGATCTCGCCTTCTCGGTCATTAGCCGCGCGAAATTCTCCTCGGTGCCGGCGAGGTTCTCGGCGACGGTGACAGCGGCGTCATTGGCCGATTGGGTGACGAGCGCCCTGATGGCGTCGCTGGTGGTGATCGTCGCGCCGGGCTTGAGGCCCAATTTGGTCGGCGATTGGCTCGCCGCGTGCGGCGTGACCACGAGTTCGGACTCAAGTGTGACCTTGCCGGCGCGCAGATAGGAGAACAGGACGTAGAGCGTCATCATCTTGGTCAGCGAGGCAGGCGCCCGCTTTGCGTCTTCGTCCTTGGAATAGAGGATTTCGTTGGTTGCCATGTCGACTACGATGGCGGCCGCGATCGAGGGGGCGGCTCTGGAGCGCGATTTGGATTTGGTCTTGGCAAAGGCATCGCTCAAAGGCGCGAGCGCCAAAGCGGCCGCGAGCGTGAGACTCACGAGGCGACAAAGCTTAGCTGAGACCGGAGACTGACTCTGACGGTAACCCACTGACCCCGAAGGCTAAATGCCCTCTCCCCCTGATTTCCCCTCGCGACGCCCGCCTCCGAACCCGAATCCCCTCGGCGGCGGCACCGTTCCTAACGTCAAAACGGTGCAAGCTTGCGTTCGAACCAAGGCTAGAATCTGGCCCGTTGCCAAAGCGTTAAGGCTCCGCCGAAAGAATTATTGTGCGGTGCAAAAATTTTTGTTGACCATAATTGTGCGATGCATATAGATAGTTCGCGTCTGCAACAATCACCGCCAGGCGGTGTCGAGAGAGGTTTTTGCAATGCTCAAAGGGTTCGAGGATTTCCAGAAGGTGGGTAAAGACGGTTTTGATGCGGCCGTGCGCTCGTTCGGCGAGGTCAACAAGGGCTTCCAGGCTATCGCAGCCGAGGTCACCGACTATTCCAAGAAGGCGTTCGAGGATTCAACCAAAGCCTTCGAGCAGCTGATCGGCGCCAAGTCGGTCGAGCAGGCGGTCGAGATTCAGTCCCAGTATGCCAAGAAGGCCTACGACACCTATGTCGCAGAGTTCTCCAAGCTGGGCGAGATGTATGCCGGCCTGGCCAAGGATGCCTACAAGCCGGTTGAGGTTGCCTTCACCAAGAAGGCGTAAATCGCTTCCTGCCTCCCAAACATATTTCCGACGAAAAGACCCGGGACCTTCCCCCCGGGTCTTTTTTTTTGCCGTTTTCCTGTCGGCAACTCCCACTATGTTAGAAGGGTCGCGAGGCCCGTTTGCGGGCGAGCGCAATCTGACGTTAGAATGGATGCGAGACAGGGCGGGACGATTCTCCGAACTGTTAGATGCACGACTTGGCAAATGAGAGACGAGACGCCACATAGGTTGACGATGGCTCGGAACGGCGATCCTCGCCGGGGCGATGACGCCGGCACCCACATCACCACCAAGACACGGCCGAAGACGAAGCGGCCGGCTCTCTACAAGGTGCTGCTGCTCAACGACGACTACACGCCGATGGATTTCGTCGTCTATGTGCTCGAGCGGTTCTTCGGCAAGCCGCCGGAGGAGGCAACCCAGATCATGCTGCATGTCCACCAGAAGGGCGTCGGCATCTGTGGGGTCTACACATATGAGGTGGCGGAGACTAAAGTGGCGCAAGTGACAAGCTTCGCCCGGCAGCACGAGCATCCGCTGCAATGCACGATGGAAAAGGAATGAGGAGCTAAAGTTGGCGTCGTTCTCGACCAGTCTTGAACAGGCCTTAAGGCGCGCGCTGCAATATGCCAATGAGCGCAGCCACGAATATGCCACGCTCGAACATCTGCTGCTGGCGCTGGTCGACGACCGCGACGCGGCGGCGGTGATGCGCGCCTGCGCGGTCGACCTCGATGTGTTGCGCGACAAGCTCGTGACCTATCTCGACAACGAGCTCGCGAGCCTGGTGACCGATACGCATGGCGAGGCGCAGCCGACCGCAGGCTTCCAGCGGGTGATTCACCGCGCCGTGGCTCATGTGCAGTCTTCGGGCCGCGAGGAGGTAACGGGCGCGAGCGTGCTAGTGGCGGTCTTTGCCGAGCGCGAGAGCCATGCCGCGTTCTTCCTGCAAGAGCAGAACATGACGCGGTTCGACGCGGTCAATTATATCAGTCACGGCATCGCCAAGCGGGCCGGCATGTCCGAGCCGCGCGCGGTGCGGGGTGTGGACGAGGATGCAGCGACCGTCGATGGCGGCGAGGAGAAGAAGCGCGGTCTCGACGCGCTCGAGGTCTATTGCATCAATCTCAATCAGAAGGCGCGCTCGGGCCGGATCGATCCCTTGATCGGGCGGGGCCCTGAGATCTCGCGCACCATTCAGGTGCTCTGCCGCCGGCAGAAGAACAATCCACTTTTCGTCGGAGATCCCGGCGTGGGCAAGACCGCGATCGCGGAAGGTCTGGCGCGGCGCATCGTCATGGGCGACGTGCCGGAGGTGCTGGCCGACTCGACCATCTTCCAGCTCGACATGGGCGCGCTGCTCGCGGGCACGCGCTATCGCGGCGATTTCGAGGAGCGGCTGAAAGCGGTGATGCGGGAGATTGAGAATTATCCCGGCGCCATCATGTTCATCGATGAGATTCACACCGTGATCGGCGCCGGCGCGACTTCAGGTGGCGCGATGGATGCCTCCAACCTGCTGAAGCCAGCCCTTCAGTCGGGGACGCTGCGCTGCATCGGCTCGACCACGTACAAAGAATATCGCCAGCATTTCGAGAAGGACCGCGCGCTGGTGCGGCGATTCCAGAAAATCGACGTCAACGAGCCGTCGGTGCCGGATGCGATCGAGATCCTGAAAGGGCTGAAACCCTATTTCGAAGATTTCCATCGGGTGCGCTATACGAGCCAGGCAATCAGATCGGCTGTGGAGCTGTCGGCGAAGTACATTCACGACCGGAAATTGCCGGACAAGGCGATCGACGTCATCGACGAGACCGGCGCCTCGCAGATGCTGCTGCCCGAGAAGCAGCGGCGGAAGACCATCGGCCTGAAAGAGATCGAGACCACCATCGCCACCATGGCGCGGATTCCGCCCAAGACAGTGTCGAAATCCGATGCCGAAGTGTTGCGCAATATCGACATCGACCTGAAGCGGGTGGTGTTCGGCCAGGACAAGGCCATCGAGGCGCTCGGCGCCGCGATCAAATTGTCGCGCGCCGGCTTGCGCGAGCCTGAAAAGCCGATCGGTTGCTACATGTTCTCAGGTCCGACCGGCGTCGGCAAAACCGAAGTCGCGCGCCAGCTTGCCAAGATGCTCGGCGTGGAGCTGATCCGCTTCGACATGAGCGAATATATGGAGCGCCACACGGTGTCGCGGCTGATCGGCGCACCGCCCGGCTATGTCGGTTTCGATCAGGGCGGGTTGCTCACCGACGGCATCGACCAGCATCCGCACTCGGTGCTGCTGCTCGACGAGATCGAGAAAGCGCATCCAGATTTGTTCAACATCCTGTTGCAGATCATGGATCACGGCAAGCTGACCGACCATAACGGTAAGAAGGTCGACTTCCAGAACGTGATCCTGATCATGACGACGAATGCCGGCGCGACCGACCTCGCCAAGGCCGCGATCGGCTTTAATCGCTCGAAGCGCGAAGGCGACGACGAGGAGGCGATCAACCGGCTGTTCAGCCCCGAGTTCCGCAACCGGCTCGATGCCGTCATCCCGTTCGCCTCGCTTCCGCCGGAGGTGATCTCCAAGGTGGTGGAGAAGTTCGTGTTTCAGCTGGAAGCCCAGCTTGACGACCGCAACATCACCATTGAGCTCACGCCGGAAGCCAATACATGGCTTGCCGAGAAGGGCTATGACGAGAAATTCGGCGCGCGCCCATTGGCTCGGGTGATCCAGGAGCACATCAAGAAGCCGCTGGCCGAGGAGATTCTGTTCGGCGCGCTGAAGGATGGCGGCATCGTGCGTGTGCTGGTCGAGGAGAAGGGCATCGAGAAAGTGCTTGGCTTCGAGTATTTGAAGCCGGATACGCCGATCCGCCCGCGTGATCCTGAGGATGTCGAGCCTGAGGTCGAGGGCGGAGGAGACGGGGTGCCAAAGCCGAAGGCCAAGCGGCCCGCCAAACGCGCCAAGGGCGCTTCGGCGAAGAAGGCCGGTACCAGCTCCGTGCCGAAAGTCCCGCTCGGCTCGCGCTAGTTCGAGAACCTTTTCCTGATCTTCTCGGCCGTCGCGGCAAGCTCCGCCTGATCGCCCATCTGGCCAGTATGAGGCTTGAGCGGTACGCCTCGCTTCACCGGCACGATATGGACGTGCAGGTGAAACACGGTCTGGCCGGCGGCGGCGCCATTGAATTGCTGGATGAGCACGCCGTCCGCCCCGACAGTGTCCTTGATCTTCGGACCGAGCTTTTGCACCACCGCCATCAATTTGGCGAGGGCCTTCGGATCGACATCGAAGAGGTCGGTCGCTTGCGTCTTGGTGACAACGAGCGCATGGCCTTCGGAGCGCGGCATGATGTCGAGGAAGGCGACGGTGTCTTCATCCTCGTAGATCTTGTGAGAGGGAATCTCGCCCTTCAGAATCTTGGCAAAGATGTTGTTCGGATCATAGGCCATACCGATCACCTCTATAATTCAAGTGTGATTTGTCAATTCGATTTCCGGTAGGGCGATTCCGCCGCAAGCAAAGCATACTCTTGGGCCACGGCCCTGCGCTCGCGCTTAAAAAAATCAGCGACCGCATTGCGTAAGCCCGGATGCGCGATCAAGTGCGCGCTATAGGTCGTGGTGGGGAGATAGCCGCGGGCAAGCTTGTGCTCGCCTTGCGCTCCAGCTTCGACGACGGTGAGGCCGTGCGCAATGGCGAAATCGATGGCCTGGTAGTAGCAAATCTCGAAATGCAGGTAGCGGTGCTCCTCGAGTGCGCCCCAATAGCGGCCGAACAGCGTATCCTTGCCGATGAAATTCAGCGCGCCGGCGATATAGCGGCCATCGCGTCTGGCGAGGACGAGAAGAATATCGTCCTTCATGATTTCGCCGACCAGGCTGAAGAACTCGCGATTGAGATAGGGGCTGCCCCATTTTCGCGCGCCGGTATCCATGTAGAAGTAGAAGAAGGCGTCCCAATGCGCCTCGGTGAGGTCGCTGCCCGTCACCCATTCGATGTCGATGCCGCGGCTCTGCGCCTCCCGCCGCTCTTTGCGGATGGCTTTGCGCTTTCGCGAGGCGAGCCGGTCGAGAAAGTCATCGAAGCTTGCATAGTTTTCATTCCGCCAATGAAATTGCTGGTCGGTGCGCATGAGAAAGCCGAGCTCGCCGGCGAGGCGCCATTCCTGTTCGGTGAGGAAGGTGAGATGCAGCGAGGAGGCACCTGACTGTTCAACGAGTTGGGCCCCCGCGCGGAGCAACAAACGCTCGGCGTCGCGGCTAACGCCGTCACGAACGAGGAGGCGGCGTCCCGTCACCGGGGTGAAGGGAACCGAGCTTTGCAGTTTCGGATAATAGCGGCCGCCGGCGCGCTCGAGAGCATCCGCCCAGCCTTGGTCGAACACATATTCGCCGCGCGAATGGGTCTTGAGGTAGCAGGGCATACAAGCAGCGATGCCGCCTTTGCCGTCATCGAGGAGAAGATGGCTCGGCCACCAGCCGGTCTCGGGCGACGCGGAGCCGCTTTGCTCTAGGGCAAGCACAAATGCGTGCGTAATGAATGGGTTAGATGAGCGCCCCGTCGCCAGTTCAGAACCCCTGGCGCAAGCATCCCAATCCGCCGTCGGCACATCGGCGATGCTGTTCGCGATCCTGATCGTTGCGGTCTCGGCGTCGCCCATTGCTTACAATTCGATCCCTTCGAAGATCATGGCGTCGGCATGTTTCGCGGCGCGTGCTCTGTCCGCCTCGTTGCGCACGGTCCAGGTCAGCAGCGGCAGGCCGAACAGCGATCGCGCCAGCATTGGCGCAAGCGCCGGCAGTGCCCTGATATCGTAAGCGATGAAATTGGGCCTGGCGATGGCAGCGATCAGGAGATGGCGCATGATGAAGCGCTGGCCGGAAGTCAGTCTGGACCAATGCTGCTCATCCTCGAATGTCTCGGAGATCAGCCCGCGCGGCAGTGACGGGAGCAAGGTCCTGAAGCGAGCGACGCAATGGCGATCGAACGACATCACCGCAACCGGCCCGCGATAGGATGCGAGTTCCTTGGCGATATTGGTCTCATAGCGGTCATCGTCGTTCCATTTGCTCTTGATCTCGATGATGAGCGGGACGCGGCCGTCAATGAGAGCGAGGAGGCCTCGTAGCGAGAGGATGCGGTCCTTGCTTCCGCGCAATGGAATAGAAGTCAGCTCGCTTACGCTGCGGGAAGCCACATGCCCAGTCTCGCTGGTCAGCCTTTCGAGTGTGGCGTCATGAAACACGACGGGCTGATCGTCTTTAGCGCATTGCAGATCGACCTCGATGGCGAGACCTCGCGCAATCGCGGCTTCGACCGCCGAGGCGCTGTTCTCGATCATGCCCTTGCGGGCATCGTGCAGGCCGCGATGGGCGATTGGGCGCTTCAGCCAGTCGAGCTTGGCCATGGGTTTCTCAAGCGATAGCGAACACCGCATCGATCTCGACGGCAGCGCCCAGCGGCAGGCTGACGCAGCCGACGGCGATGCGGGTATGGCGCCCCTTGTCGCCCAACACGTCGACCATGAGATTGGAGGCGCCGTTAATGACCTTGGGATAGTCGGTGAAATCCGGAGCCGAATTGACGAACCCGTTGAGGCGCAGCAGCTGCACGATGCGGTCGAGATCGCGCAAGGCGGTCTTGGCTTGCGCCAGGATATTGAGCGCACAGAGCCGTGCCGCTTCCTCGCCTTGAGCCAAATCAACGCCCGCGCCAAGCTTGCCTGCGACAGTTACCTTGCCGTCACGCAAGGGCAACTGTCCGGAGATGAACAGCAAATTGCCGAGATGAAGGAAAGGTACGTAGTTGGCGATTGGCGCCGCGAGCTCGGGCAGCGCGATGTTCAGCGCCCTCAGCCTTGCTTCGATTTCGCCTGCCATATCGCCTCCGCCTGTCCTGCTATCGGCCTCGACCATCGAGCAAATATGGCGGTTCTGCAAGCATGCCTGAGCCCCTTGTGATGGGCCCGAGTTGGTGCCAAGAATGCCGGTCGAAGCGAATATCCTAGGCCTAGTCCGGGATAGAAGGATGGTAATGGCTGGGTTCGGCAAGGCTTGGTTGGGGGTCGCAGGCGTGGCGTCGATGCTGGCGATCGCTCCGTTTGGCGAGGCGCATGCCTTTGCCGGGAAGGAGCCGTCCAAGCTTGTTCCGCATCGTGCCATCTACGAAATGTCGCTGGACGACGCCCGCACCGCGTCGGGCATCACCGGTATCGATGGCCGCATGGTGTTCGAGTTCACCGGTTCGGAGTGCGACGGCTATAGCCTCAATATGCGCATGGTCACCCAGATGACCGACTCGCAAGGTCAGACCAATCTGACCGATCTGCGCTCCTCGACCTGGGAGCAGGGCGACGGCCAGAAGTTCCGATTCCAATCGCAGCAATATCTGAATGACAAGCTCGGCGATGTCACGATCGGGCGAGCCTCGCGCGATACGCCCGGCGCCGCGGTCAAGGTGATGATCAGCCAGCCCGCAAGGGGCGAACTCGATCTCTCCGACAAGGTGTTGTTCCCGACCCAGCATAGTCTTGCTTTGATCGACGCGGCGCAGTCCGGGCAATCCATGCTGCAGGCGCAGCTCTATGACGGCTCGGAGAAAGGCCAGAAGGTCTACGAGACGACGGCGATCATCGGCAAGGAGATCGCGCCTGGCGCCGACAAGAACCTCGAGGTGGTGGCCAAGGAAAAAGGTCTCGCGGAGCTGGAATCCTGGCCGGTGTCGATCGGTTATTTCGAGCCCAAGTTGGGCGACCTTACCCCGAGCTACCAGATCGATTTTCGCCTCTACGCCAATGGCGTGAGCCGCGAGCTCCTGATCGACTATGGCGACGTCTCAATTCACGGCACGCTGACATCGCTCGAATATTTGAAGGCCGAGGCCTGCCCTCAGGCCCACTAACCCGCCGATTGATACCAATCTGGGCCCAATAATAAGCACTGGTGTACCGAAACTTCCGGCCTTGTCTAAAGATTTTGGTTACGGGTTTACGGTGAAATCGCCCCTCAGCTTAAAAAGGGGGGATATCGGATGTTTTGGAGATCTGGACCCGTTCCAGACCGCATGGCGTACCGGGCCGAGTTCGCCCATCATGGGCCGACCGAGTCGCTTGAGCCGAGGAACATGACCAAGACCATTCTCATCGTCGAGGACAACGAGCTCAACATGAAGCTGTTTCATGATCTGCTCGATGCCCATGGTTACAAGACGCTGCAGACGCGGAACGGTATGGAGGCGTTGTCGCTGGCGCGCGAGCATCGCCCCGACCTCATCCTGATGGATATTCAGTTGCCGGAGGTGTCAGGGCTCGAAGTGACCAAATGGCTGAAGGAGGACGATCAGCTGCGACAGATTCCCGTCGTCGCGGTCACGGCCTTCGCCATGAAGGGGGACGAGGAGCGGATCAGAGAGGGCGGCTGTGAAGCCTATATCTCTAAGCCGATCTCGGTCTCGATGTTTCTCGACACGGTGAGACAGTTTATCGGCGAAGCGCGGTAGACTGTCATGACCGCAACGGTTCTCGTGGTGGACGACGTCGAGGCTAATCTCAAGCTGCTCGAAGCTCGGCTGACCGCGGATTATTTCGAAGTGCGTACAGCGCGAAACGGCCAGGAAGCCCTGGATGTCTGCGCGCAAGAACGCACCGACGTCGTGCTGCTCGATGTGATGATGCCGTGCATGGACGGGTTCGAGGTCTGCCGGCGCCTCAAATCCGACCCGAGGACGCAACATCTGCCGGTGATCATCATCACCGCGCTCGATCAGCCATCGGACAAAGTGCGGGGGCTGGAAGCCGGCGCCGACGATTTTCTCACCAAGCCTGTCGATGATGTCGCGCTGATCACGCGCGTCAGGAACCTGGCGCGGCTGAAAGTGCTCACCGACGAAATGTTGATGCGGGCGTCCACCCAGGAGCAGATGGGCTTTGCCAGCGTCGGGATCAATTTGAAAGACCTGGCTCATGGGGGCCGAGTCCTTGTTGTGGAGGACCGTGAGCGGTCCGCGGAGCGGATCGTCAAGGCGCTTGAGGCCGAGCATATGGTCGAGCGCGAGACCGATTCCGGTGCGGCTTTGCTTCGGGTTGCCGAGAGCAATTTTGATCTGATGATCGTCAGTCTTAGCCTGGAGCGGGCCGACGGCTTGAGACTCTGCTCGCAAGTGCGCTCGCTCGACGCCACGCGTCATCTGCCGATGATGATGCTAGTGGAACCGGGCGAGGAGGCCCGGCTGCTGCGAGGGCTCGATATCGGCGTGAACGACTATATCGTCCGGCCTGTGGATGCGAACGAGCTCGTGGCGCGTGTGCGCACGCAAGTAAAACGCAAGCGCTTCGTCGAGCATTTGCGGGATCGGCTCGAGGAGACCGTCGAGATGGCGATGCTCGATCCGCTGACGGCGTTGCATAACCGCCGCTACATGATGAGCCATCTCGAGACGCTGCTGCAAGAAGCGGCGATGCGCGACAGGCAGGTCTCGGTGCTGATGCTCGACATCGATTATTTCAAGGTGGTCAACGACACGCATGGCCACGATGTCGGCGATGCGGTGTTGCGGGAGTTCGCCGAGCGCGTCCAACGCAATATTCGCGGCATCGATCTTGCCTGCCGGCTCGGCGGCGAAGAATTCGTGGTGGTGATGCCCGATACCGACCTCGCCAAGGCCTATCTGATCGGCGAGCGGTTGCGCCAATGCATCGCCGCGACACCGTTTTACGTCGGCGACCGGGCGAGCGCGCTCAAGCTGACCGCGAGCGTTGGCGTTGCCGCGATGGAACAGCCAAGCGACACCCCCTCACGCATCCTGAAACGCGCCGACCAGGCGCTCTACTGTGCCAAGCGCGATGGACGGAACCGCGTGGTAGCCGACGCCGCCTAAACGGCGAGGTCAGCAGCACCCCGGCAACATCCTGATATAGTGAGACGCGGGCGGAGCGGTCGAAGCCTTGCCGGGGGCCTCTTTGCACCCCGGTTTCATGGTCTCCGGGCAGGAACTTTGCGAATCACCTATCCGCAAGAGCCTCGCCGGACCCAGTTTAGGCTCTTAACCAACTTGAGGCAGCGGATGAAGGCCGCACCTTAAGGCTTTACAATGACTAAGATTTAATCGTATTAAACAAATCATGAAGATTAGTTTTATCAATTCTCAAGCTCGGCTATCATTTACACCAGCTTGGAAATTGAGATTACGAGGGGCGAGGGAAGCATTCAGAGGATCGATTCAGACTTCGGCCGATCCTGTGCCTCGTCCACAATTGAGATAACCCTGCGGAATGCTCAGGTCCGCCGCATCTCCTGGGTCCGTGGGGTTCGGTCGGCCGGAGCGCGGTTTGAGTGGCCTCCTCGTTAGCGCCGCGTTTCGGCCGACCACCTATCAATGAGCCGCCAGGTGCCACCGGCACCGGCCGTTCATCAATCCATCGAATTTGTGATTTCGTCCGCCTGAGCGGACGCGCAGGGGCGCCAGATCGCTACTTGATCTTGTATTCTTTGAACTCGACGTGCTTCCGCGCCACCGGATCGTACTTCTTGAAGACGAGCTTCTCGGTTTGATTGCGCGGATTCTTCTTGGTCACGTAATAAAAGCCCGTACCGGCCGTGCTTACGAGCTTGATCTTCTGGGTGACGGGTTTCGCCATAATAGTCCTCTCAGCAACCTTGAAAACTTGAATGGGAACCTACTCGGTGAGCACCGGAAGTCAAGACCGGGGAGTGGGCTCGGTTTCGCCCCAAGCCTCGAGTTCATCTTTGTACTCTGGATCGAAGCCATGCATCAGCAGCGCCCATTGTAGTCCCACCAGCGCACCTTTGATTGGCGGCAGAAGGATTAGCGCCAGGATCACGGTAAGTGGCAGCCAGATCGCTGCGTGCAGCCAGAGCGGCGGCCGGTAGACGATCTCGACGGCAAGCAGAAGGCCAACCACGACGTGGCCGACGATGGCGATGGTGAAATAAGGCGGTGCGTCGTCGGCGCGATGGTGATGCAGCGCCTCGCCACAAGACGGACACTGATCGGCGACCTTGAGATAGCGCCGGTACAGACGGCCTTTGCCGCAGGCCGGACAGCGTAACGAGAGTCCACGCAGAATGGAGCCGAAGACCGGACGTGGACCGACGGATCTCTTTTCTGGAAGCAGCGATCCGGGCGTGATGTGCACGCGGCTGTCTTGCATCGTGTTTCCTTTATCGACGTGCTCGGCCCCGTCGCGCCGGCTTAGGTTTACCGCGGTAGGACTGAATACGCGAGCGCTTAGGGGTCACGCCAATCGAGCGTCCCTCGCTCAACATCTCGAATCTAAGGGCTCCTGCGGTCGGGATTGCTTCAACGAGTCGCACCTCGACGCTGTCGCCGAGCTGAAAGGCAGCGCCTGTTTCCTCGCCGATCAGAGCCTGGCGGACCTCGTCATGATAGTAGAACTCGCTGCCAATCGAGGAGGCCGGGACGAACCCATCGGCGCCGGTCTCTTTCAGCCTGACAAAAAGGCCAGTGCGCACCATACCCGACACGCGGGCCTGGAAGCGTGAGCCGATCCGGTCGGCAAGAAACGCCGCGATCAGACGGTCGGATGTCTCGCGCTCGGCCAGCATGGCGCGGCGCTCGGTGACGGAGATGAATTGCGCGATCTCCTGAAGCTCCTCGATCTCGTGATCGGTGAGGCCGTCCTTGCCAAGCCCGAGTGAGCGAATGATGGCGCGATGCACGACGAGATCGGCGTAGCGGCGGATCGGCGAGGTGAAATGCGCATAGCGGCGCAAGTTCAAGCCGAAATGGCCGAAATTGCTTGGGGTGTATTCGGCTTGCGCCTGACTTCTCAGCACGACCTCGCTGATCAGTTCGGAGTTCGGGCTCGCGCGGGTGTCGGCGAGGATGCGGTTGAACTGCGCAGGCTTCAGCGTGCCGGCCTTGGGCAAATTCAGATTGAGCGTGGCGAGGAACTCGCCGAGCGCGGCGAGCTTCTCTTTCGATGGCGCGTCATGCACCCGATAAATGAGAGGGGTGCGCTTTGCCTCGAGCAGCTCGGCCGCGGCGACATTGGCCGCGATCATGAACTCCTCGATCAGGCGATGCGCATCGAGGCGGGGAGGGGTGGCGATGCCCCTGACGCGGCCCTCTTCGTTGAGCAGGATCTTCCGCTCGGGAAGATCGAGGTCGAGGGGCGCGCGCTTGGCGCGTTCGCGGGTGAGGGCGCCATAAGCGCCCCAGAGCGGACGGAGCACGGTCTCGAGCAAGGGGCCGGTCGCGTCGTCAGGCCTACCGTCGATGGCGCTCTGTGCCTGCTCGTAGCTCAGGCTCGCGGCGGAGCGCATCAGACCGCGGAAGAAGCGATGGCTTTTCTTGACGCCGTCTTTGTCGAACACCATGCGCACCGCGATGCAAGCGCGTGCCTCGCCCTCTTTCAGCGAGCAGAGGTCGTTCGAGATCGTCTCCGGCAGCATCGGCACCACGCGGTCGGGGAAATAGACCGAGTTGCCGCGCAGCCGCGCCTCTTTGTCCAGCGCGCTGCCCGGTGTCACGTACGCCGCCACATCGGCAATCGCGACGATGACGACGAAGCCGCCCTGATTGTTGGGGTTGGGATCGGGTTCGGCAAACACCGCGTCGTCGTGGTCGCGGGCATCCGAAGGGTCCATGGTGATCAGCGGAAGATGCCGCAAATCCTCGCGCGCCTTGAGTTCCGGCGCCTTCGCTTTCTCGGCTTCTGCAATCACCGCGTCCGGAAAACTATTGGGGATGCCGTGAGCGTGAATGGCGATCAGGCTCGTGGCGCGCTCGTCTTGCGGGTTGCCGAGACAGGCTGCGACGCGCGCTGCCGAATGACCGAAGCGTTTCGAGCCTGAGAGCTCGAAGCGAACCAGCTCGCCGTTCTTGGCGTCGCCGGTATTGCCGCGCGGCACCGGCCATTCTTTCAATTGTTTCCGGTCGATTGGATCGATGACGCCGGCGCCGCCAGGAAGGGAGCGAAAAATACCGAGCATGTCGCGAGCGGCCCGCGCGAGCTTTTTGATGGGGCGCGCCTGATAGGCATAATCCTCGTCCTCGATCGAAGCGATCCTGGCGAGAACTCGGTCGCCGATACCGGAAGCGGGGCCAGCGTCGCGTTTGCTCTCGACGATGAGTACCTTGGGGGGAGACCCATGCTCCTCGTCCCAATTGGCGGGGCGGCCGACGAAGTCGCCATTCTTGTCGCGCGACACGATCTCGACGACCGTGACCGGCGGCAACATTCCTGGCCGTTCGAGCTTGCGTCGGTTGCCTGCGATCAGCCCGCTGTCGGTCATCTCGCGCAACAGTGCCTTCAAACTGATGCGGTCGGCGCCCTTGATGTTGAAGGCGCGCGCGATCTCCCGCTTGCCGGCTTGCGCGCTCGCGGTTCCGAGGAAATCGAGAATCTGTTGCTTCGAGGGAAGCTTGCCCACGGTCTTATTCTTGGATGAGCCGGTTCGCTTTGCCACGCGCGATCTTAGCACGTTCGCGGTGACGCGGCTGAGTCGGGAGGATCAGCCCACAGTCTCTTCGACCGGTTCCGCTTTGACTGCCTTTTTGCTCTTGGCTGCAGTCTTGGCTTTGTTGGTGGCGGTCTTGGCCTTGTTGGCCGCAGGTTTGGCAGACTTTTTCGCCCGCTTCTTGGCAACCTTCTTCGCTCCGCCTTTGCCGCTCTTGGCGGCAAGCAGCTCGACGGCCTCTTCCAGCGTCGTCTCGGCGGGATCGCGGTCCTTGGGCAGCGTCGCGTTGACCTTGCCATGCTTGGCGTAGGGACCGAACTTGCCATTCAAGATCTCGACCTTGCCGCCGAGTTGTGGATGCTCGCCGAGATCCTTGATGACATTGCTGCGACGGCGGCCGCCGCCCCGCGCGGCCTTCTCGGCAAGAAGAGTGACGGCGCGATTGATGCCGACGGTGAAGACCTCCTCCGGTCCGCTCAAGCTCGCATATTTTCCATCATGCTGGATATAGGGACCGAAGCGGCCGAAGCCCGCCACGATCGGTTTGTTGTCTTCGGGATGGAGTCCAATCTCCCGCGGCAGAGACAGCAACGAGAGCGCCTGCTTCAGATCCAGTCCCTCGGGATCGGTGCCCTTGGGGATGGATGCGCGTTTCGGCTTTTCTTCGCCGTTCTCGCCGAGCTGGAGATAAGGGCCGAAGCGTCCGACACGGAGGCTGACCTCAAGACCCGACTCCGGATCGGCGCCGAGCAGGCGAGGCTCCGCAGGAGCCTTGTCGCCGGTATCGGCGAGCTGACGGGTGAAGCGGCAATCGGGATAGTTCGAGCAGCCGATGAAGGCGCCGTATTTGCCGACTTTGAGGCTCAAGCGGCCGATCGAACAGGACGGGCAGGCTCTGGGATCGCCGGTCGCTCCGGGTGGCAGCGGGAAGATATGCGGCTCGAGCATGTCGTTCAGCGCATCGAGCACTTGCGTGATACGGAGATCACCGACATCGGCAACGGCAGCGGTGAACTCACGCCAGAAATCGCGTAGCACATCCTTCCAAGCGAGATCGCCCGCTGAGATCAGATCGAGCTTGTCCTCGAGGTCGGCGGTGAAATCATACTCGACATAGCGCTTGAAGAAGCTTTCGAGGAAGGCGGTCACAAGACGTCCTTTGTCCTCAGGAATGAGCCGCTTTTTGTCGAGACGCACATAGAGGCGGTCGCGCAACACGTTGAGGGTCGACGCATAGGTCGATGGCCGGCCAATGCCGAGCTCTTCCATCTTCTTGATCAGGGTCGCCTCGGTGTAGCGCGGCGGCGGCTCGGTGAAATGCTGCTTGGCCTCTATAGCGCGGCCGTCAAGGCTGTCGCCCTGAGCGACAAGCGGCAGGCGTCCGTCCTCGCCTTCGATGTCGTCCACGCCCTCTTCATAGAGCTTGAGGAAGCCGTCGAAGCGAACCACTTGGCCTGACGCACGCATGCCGTAGGTCTTGCCGTCCTTGCCCTTGACGTCGATGTCGATCGAGGTGCGCTCGATATCGGCGCTCGACGCCTGGCTGGCCAGCGTGCGCTGCCAGATCAGTCTGTAAAGCTTGGCGGCATCCTCCTCGAGGTAACGGGAGACGCTGTCGGGGTCTTTGGTGAAGTCCGTTGGGCGAATGGCTTCGTGCGCCTCTTGCGCATTCTTCGCCTTGGCCTGGTACTCGCGGGGACTGTCCGGCACGTAGCGGTCGCCGTAGAGCTTGGTAAGCACCTGGCGGATCTTGGCGACCGCCTCCGGGACGATCTGCACACCATCGGTTCGCATATAGGTGATCAGGCCCTCGCTCTCGGCGCCCATGTCGACGCCCTCATAGAGGCGCTGCGCGAGCTGCATGGTCTGACGCGGGGAGAAGCCAAGTTTCCGCGAGGCTTCCTGCTGGAGCGTCGAGGTGGTGAAGGGGGCGGCCGGATTGCGGCGCTGCGGCTTGGTCTCGATATTGGCGACGGTGAAGCTGCCGCCTTCGAGGGCGGCTTTCAGGCGGCCTGCAGTTTCGGCGTTGGCAATGTCGAACTTGTCGAGCTTCTTGCCATCGGCGGTCACGAGCCTTCCGGTGAAGATCTCGTTCTTGGCCGTCGCGAGCTCTGCCAGGATCGACCAATATTCCTGCGCCTTGAATTTCTCGATGTCCAATTCGCGGTCGCAGACCAGGCGAAGGGCCACGGACTGCACACGGCCGGCCGAGCGGGCGCCCGGGAGCGTCCGCCACAGCACCGGGGAGAGGGTAAAGCCGACGAGATAGTCCAGCGCGCGACGGGCGAGATAAGCGTTGACCAGAGGGCCGTCGATCTCGCGCGGATGGCGCATGGCCTCGAGCACGGATTCCTTGGTTACGGCGTTGAAGACCACACGCTCGACGGGAACGCCGGTTAGGAGCTTCTTACGGTTGAGGACCTGGAGGACGTGCCAGGAGATGGCTTCACCCTCGCGGTCGGGGTCGGTCGCCAGAATGAGCTTATGGGCGCCCTTGAGCGCCTTGGCGATCTCATCGAGGCGTTTGGCGGCCTTGGGCTCGACGTCCCAATGCATCTCGAAATCGTTGTCCGGCTCGACGGAACCGTTCTTGGAAGGCAGATCGCGCACGTGCCCATAGGAGGCGAGCACCAGATAGCCGGAGCCTAGGTACTTGTTGACGGTCTTTGCCTTTGCAGGCGATTCAACAATGACAATGTTCATGAAAATCGGTCCTAGGCCGGGCCTGCGACGCGCTGGGTTAGAATGGCTCGCCGCCTCTTGCCTACGTATTACGGCTAAAATGGTGACTGAATTGGGCAGTGTCAATTTCGCCCAGGCGTCGGAGGTGACAACTTAAGGGTGCATATACTAATCTAACGCAACTTAAGGCTGTTAAGATTACGCTTTATCTGATGCAATTGGGCGCCTCGCCAACGGGGGCATCGCCTTTGAGTGACAAACATTCGATTTCGGCAAGCGCGTGCGGGTAGCCCGGCTCGCCGATGCCGACGAGGGTGGCGCCAACCCTGCCTAAGGCGATCTCGGCCTCGGCTTCGGCTTTGCTGCAGAGGCGTATGGTGTGACCGCCGCCGCGGCGGGACAGGGCAGGCAATGCGGCGATAGCCGCTTCCGCGCCGCCCAACTGATTGACGAGAGCGCGGAAGGTTGCCGGGCCGACATTCTCGCTGCGGATCAGTCGAAGCCAAGCCAGCCGCTGCCGATCGGTCAGACGCGGGGCGTCACTCTTGCCTGGTGGGTTAGTGGGTTTTCTCGCCAATCCGCGTCTCCTCGCCTCCCACCAAGCGACGAATATTGTCCGCGTGACGCCAGTAAAGCAGGACGGTCAGCAATAAGAAGAGCGCGGCACAGGGCCATGATCCCTGGAGCGCGAACAGGCAGGGCACGACGGCGGTCGCGGTCAGCGCAGCGAGCGAGGAGAAGCGCGTGACGAAAGCGACCGCGAGCCAGATCGTGGCAAAGACGAACGCGCTCGGCCAAGACAGGCCAAGCAAGATGCCGAGATAGGTCGCGACACCCTTGCCGCCATGAAAGCCCAGCCAAACCGGAAATAGATGCCCGAGAAAGGCACCGAGGCCGGCTAGCAAGGCCGGCTCCGGCCCCCAATAGGCGCCAATCAGAACGGCGGCGGTGCCTTTCAGCATGTCGAGAATGAGGGTCGCTGCGGCGAGACCTTTATGGCCGGTGCGCAACACGTTGGTGGCGCCAATATTGCCGGAGCCGATCTGGCGGAGGTCGCCGAGCCCCGCGGCGCTGGTCAGGATCGGGCCAAACGGAACGGAGCCGAGCAGATAGCCGATGACGAGAGCGAGGAGATCGGCTGCCAATGGACCGAGATCACACGCTACGGACATGACGAGATTGCCCCTGATGCGTTCAGAGTTTGCGCGCGTCAGCGTAGTGGTAGACGAGCCGTCCGGCAACGAAGGTCTGAAGCGCGCGTCCCTGAAACTTGGCTTCGTCGAAAGGCGTGTTCTTCGATTTCGAGCGAAGCTGGTCGGCCTCGACGGTCCAGGGCGTATCGAGGTCAATCAGAATGAGGTCGGCAGGCGCGCCCTTCGCCAGCCGACCCGAGGGAAGGCCAAGCAGCCTGGCTGGATTGGAGGTCAGCGCGCGGAGCAGCGTGGCGAGATCGACGTCCTTGTTGTGATAGAGGCGAAGCGATGCGCCGAGCAGCGTCTCAAGGCCGATGGCGCCATCGGCGGCGTCGGCGAAGGGGCGCCGTTTCACATCGGCATCTTGCGGATCGTGAGCCGAGATGATCACGTCGATATCGCCACTGGCGAGACCCTCGACCATGGCGCGGCGGTCGTCCTCTGATCTCAGAGGCGGGCGCATTTTGAAGAAGGTGCGGTAGGAACCGATATCGTTCTCGTTCAAACTGAGATGATTAATCGACACGCCGCAAGAGACGGGCACGCCCCGCGCTTTGGCGGCGCGGATCAGATCGAGAGAAGCGCGGCAGGAAATTTGTGCGGCGTGATAGCGGCCATTTGTGAGTTCGACGAGGCGAATATCGCGATCGAGAATAATGGCTTCGGCGGCTGCGGGATTGCCGCGAAGCCCGAGCCTGGTCGACACCTCGCTCTGGTTCATCACCGCGTCTCGGGAGAGGAAGGGATCCTCCACATGGTGCACGATCAGCGCGCCGAAATCCTTGGCGTAAGCAAGCACGTTCCGCATCACTTTGGTATTGATCAGGCTGGTCTGGCCGTTGTTGAAGGCGATGGCGCCAGCCTCACTTAAGAGACCGATTTCGGCCATTTCCTCGCCGAGCAGACCCTTGGTCATCGCGGCCATGGGGTGCACGTTGACGATTGCCGTATCGCGGGCGCGGCGGAGCACGAAATCGACCAGAGCCACGTCGTCGATGACGGGATCGGTGTTGGGCGTGCAGACGATGGTGGTGACGCCGCCGGCGGCCGCAGCCTGGCTCGCGGTCGCCAAGGTCTCGCGGTGCTCGTGCCCGGGCTCGCCGGTCGAGACCATCATGTCGATCAGCCCCGGAGCGAGCAAATGGCCCCCGCAATCGATGGTATCCGCATCGCCGACGCTTCCGGCTTTGATCTGCGGGCCGAGATCGGCGATGACGCCGTTCTCGATGAGCACGCCGCCGCGCTGATCTAAACCGGTCGCTGGATCCAGCAAGCGGGCGTTGAGGAGGGCGGTTCTTCCGGTCATCGCGCTTCTCATCACGCGGCGTTAGGCAATTGCCGCGCCAGCGCTTCAAGCACCGCGATGCGGACAGCCACGCCCATCTCGACCTGCTCGCGAATGGCGCTTCTTGCGTCATCGGCGAGGCGCGAGTCGATCTCGACGCCGCGGTTCATCGGGCCTGGATGCATCACCATGGCGTCCGGCTTGGCACGAGCGAGCTTGTCGAAATCGAGACCGAAGAAGTGGAAATATTCGCGCTGCGATGGGATCAGGCTCGAGGTCATGCGTTCGCGCTGGAGCCTGAGCATCATGACGACGTCGGCATCCTTCAGTCCCTCATGCATCGAGGTGTAGACCTCCACGCCCAGCCGCGCCATGCCGGAGCCGAGCAGAGTGGAAGGTGCAACCACGCGAACGCGCGCACCGAGCTTATTCAAGAGAATGATGTTGGAGCGGGCGACGCGGGAGTGGAGGACGTCGCCGCAGATGGCGACGATCAAGCCTTCGAAGCCTCCCTTGTGGCGGCGGATGGTAAGCGCATCAAGCAGGGCCTGGGTCGGGTGCTCGTGGCTGCCGTCGCCGGCATTGACCACCGAGCAATCGACCTTTTGCGAGAGTAGCTCGACCGCACCCGCCGCGTGATGGCGCACGATCAGAATGTCGGGCCGCATGGCGTTGAGCGTGACCGCGGTGTCGATCAGGGTCTCGCCCTTCTGCATCGAGGACGTGCCCATCGACATGTTCATGACGTCGGCGCCCAGCCGCTTGCCGGCGAGCTCAAAGGAGCTCTGGGTTCGTGTCGAGGCTTCGAAGAAGAGATTGATCAGGGTGCGGCCGCGGAGCGTGTCGCGCTTCTTGACGACCTGGCGGCTCTGCTTGGCGGCCTCTTCGGAGAGATCCAGCAGGGCATGGATGTCGGAGGCAGAAAGGCCTTCGATTCCAAGAAGATGGCGGTGGGGGAAGCTGAAAGTCGAGGTCGTTGCGGCAAGGCTCATCAAAGCGGACTCTATAGACCTTGCGCTTTTGCCCGGCAAGGGCGGGCCACGGATAT
>JANWJA010000093.1 GCA_025449615.1 Methyloceanibacter sp. | reverse complement strand
GCGTCCACTTCGTGTGGCTGATGGGCGCCGACAATCTCGCCGAATTGCACCACTGGCGCGACTGGCCGGCGCTGTTCCGGCTGGTTCCGATTGCGGTGTTCGACCGGCCGGGGTTTCGGCTGAAGGCGATGTCGTCCAGGGCCGCTCAACGCTTCCAGTTCTACCGCGTCGATGATTCGGACGCGCCCGGGCTCGCATCACAAATTCCCCCAGCCTGGGCAATCTTGAGCGAGAAGCTCTCCTCGCTCTCGTCAACGTCCTTGCGCCAGGACGGCGGGAAAGCGGCAAAAAAGGCAGCGAAGACGCCAGGCGCGCGCAAGGAGACGAAATCTAACAAGTAGACGAGCTGTCACTAGCTATTGAAAATCTCGCGCTAGACATACTATGCTTATGGGGCGAAGCGGCGGAAGCGGAACCATCCGTATCCTCTGCCGTTTCGTCGGATCAACGGCAGAAGGACATCCATTCCAACATGCGCTCATCAAGAGAGGGTGCTCTCCGCAGTACGCCTCCCTCCGGATTCGCAGCGTTCAGCGCCAATCCGGGCAAGTTGCTCGATGTCGTGATCGAGACTCTCGACGACGCCAAGGCCGAGAAAATCGTCAGCATCGACCTCAAGGGTAAGACCTCAATCGGCGACCAGATGGTCGTGGCATCGGGTCGCTCCCAAAGGCATGTCGGCGCCATTGCCGACAATCTCGTCAGGAAATTGAAGGAAGCAGGCTTCGGCAAAGCGCGTGTCGAAGGCACGCCGCAATGCGACTGGGTGCTGATCGATGCGGGCGACGTAATCGTCCATATCTTCCGCCCCGAGGTCCGCGAATTCTATAACCTGGAAAAGATGTGGTCGGCTGACCGGCCCATGGAGCGTATGGTGATCTGAGACCATAGCGCCGTCTCAGTCCTCGCTTTTTCGGGGGAAGGGTTATGCGGCTTCTGATCGCTGCCGTCGGCAGATTGAAGCAGGGGCCGGAACAGGACCTGTTCGCTCACTATATCTCCCGCGCCGATGCCGCAGGCCGCAAGCTCGGCCTCGGGCCGCTTAGTTCAATCGAAATCTCCGAATCGCGAAAAGAGACGGCACCTTTGCGCCTCGCGGCGGAGGCCGTTTCCTTACTGGCCAAATGCGGCCCAGCGCAGACCGTGATCTGTCTCGATCCTAAGGGCAAAGAGCTCAGCAGCGAGAAATTCGCACAAACGCTCGCCAAATATCGGGACGGCGGCACACAGGCCCTGGCGTTTCTGATCGGCGGCGCCGATGGGCTCGGGGAGGAGGCCTTGAGCAAAGCCAATCTCCGCCTGTCGCTCGGCCCGATGATCTTGCCCCATGGGCTTGCCCGCATCGTGCTGACCGAGCAGATCTACCGGGCGGAGACCATCCTTGCCGGTCATCCCTATCATCGGGGCTAACCGCCGCGACAAGGCGGCAACATTAAGGATTGTTGAGGTTTTTGCCTTGATTCTGCCCCAGGGCTTCGGTGTCGTCGCCCTCGGACAGCCAGAGCGCGGCGCATCGAACCCAGATCTTGAAATATCAGCGGCTCGCAAGCTTCACACTCCTCCTCGCAGGCGCGATTTGCGCGCCGGCTTGGATCGCATTTGCAGAGGACGATATCTCGCGCGACGAAGCGCAGAAGCGGCTCGACGAGACCGAGCAGCAGTTGCATACGAGCCGCGAGCAGGAACAAGGGATTGCGCAAGACATCGCGACGCTCGCTGAGGAGCGCGCGCGACTGAACAGTGAGTTGATCGAGTCGGCTTCGCGGGTGCAGGCGAGTGAGGCCAAGCTCTCGGAGACCGAAGGCAAGCTCGCTGAGCTTACCGATCAGGTGACGGTGATCCGGAACTCGATCACGGAGCGGAAAACGGCGATCGTGAAGATGCTGAGTGCGATGCAAAGAATCGGACGCACGCCGCCGCCGGCGATCGTCACGCGCCGGGACGACGCGCTCGCCATGGTGCGGAGCGCCATGTTGCTCGCCGAAGTGTTCCCCGAGCTCAAATACCAGGCCGACAATCTTTCGCACGAGCTCGACGGTCTGGTGACGCTAGAAAACGGTATCCGCGAACAGCGCGACGCGGAGAAGGCCGAGACGGATCGGCTCGCCGAAGAGCGCGCCCGTGCCGACCAGCTGCTCGAAGAGAAGAGAATCAAACTTGCGCAGAGCCAGACGGCCCTGGCGCAAGTCAAGCTCGCCGCCCAGGAGCAGGCATCCACCGTCAGCGATCTGAACGAGCTGATCCAGAAGCTCGACCAGCAAATCGCCAAGGCCGAGGTGGCGCAATATGACGCAGAGCTCGCGGCGGAGCGGGCGCTTCGGGCGAAACAGCAGGATCAGTCGCTTGCTGTCGGAGGCAATGAGAGGGTGGTCGAAATCAAGCCCGACTCAACCAAGGTCGCTTTTGCCAGCCCGGATCGCATGAAGCCCGCGATACCCTTTGACAGCGCCAAAGGCAGCTTAACGCTGCCGGCTCAAGGCAAGCGGTTGAAGCGGTTCGGTGACGCCGACGACGCCGGGGGCACAGTCAAAGGAATTAGCTTGCAAACCCGCCCGGAAGCCCGGATTACCGCCCCTTCTGACGGCTGGGTGGTCTATGCTGGGCCGTTCCGCTCGTATGGGCAACTCTTGATCCTCAATACGGGCGGGGGCTATCATGTTCTCCTTGCGGGGATGAGCCGCATAGACGCAAGCCTTGGCCAATTTGTGCTCACCGGCGAACCGATTGCCGTGATGGGCGCGCCAGGACCGACGAGCCAAGGCAGTAACGAGAATTCGCGCCCCGTCCTTTATGTAGAGTTCAGGAAGGACGGCAAGCCAATTGACCCCGACCCATGGTGGGCCGCGGCTTCCGAAAAGGTGCAAGGATAATGCGGAAATCCGAATACGCGCTGTGGACGCTTCTAGTGCTGGCGGTGCTTGCCGCCAGCTCGGCGATGGTCGCCCTGGCGCGGAGCCAGACAGCAGAGGCTGCCAATTCCGAGATCTATCGCCAGCTCGATCTGTTCGGCGAGGTGCTTGAACGCGTTCGCGCCGACTATGTCGAGAAGCCCGACGATTCGAAACTGATCGAGTCGGCTATCAACGGCATGCTCGCGGCGCTCGATCCGCATTCCGCCTATCTCAATCCGAAGCACTTCCGCGACATGCAGGTGCAGACGCGCGGCGAGTTCGGCGGGCTGGGCATCGAGGTGACCATGGAGAACGGCGTGGTCAAGGTCGTGTCCCCGATCGAGGATACGCCGGCATCGAAGGCTGGCCTGCAAAGCGGCGACCTGATCACCGCGCTCGACAAAGAGCAGATTCAGGGACTCACCCTGCAAGAGGCGGTGGAGAAGATGCGTGGTCCGGTGAATTCGCCGATCACGCTCACCATCGTGCGCAAGGGCGTCGACGATCCGTTCGATGTCAAAGTCACCCGCGACGTCATTCACATCAATCCGGTGAAGTATAATGCCGAGGACGATGTCGGCTATATCCGCGTCACCACCTTCAACGAGCAGACCACGGCAAACCTGCAGAAGGCCATCGACGACCTGAAGAAGCAGATTGGGCCGAAGCTCAAGGGCTACATCATCGATCTCAGGAACAATCCTGGCGGCTTGCTGGATCAGGCCATCTCGGTCTCCGATACGTTCCTCGATCAAGGCGCGATCGTGCTGACCAAGGGACGCGATCTCGAGGAGACGCAGCGGTCGAATGCACGGGCCGGAGATTTGACCGACGGGCAGAAGCTCGTAGTGCTGATCAATGGCGGCTCGGCCTCGGCTTCGGAGATCGTCGCCGGCGCGTTGCAGGATCATCATCGCGCGACCATTGTCGGCACGCGTTCTTTCGGCAAGGGCTCGGTACAGACCATTATTCCGCTCGGCTCGAACGGTGCGCTCAGATTGACCACGGCGCGTTACTACACGCCGTCGGGTCGTTCGATCCAGGCCAAGGGCATCGAGCCCGAAGTCGTGGTCGAGGAAGAGCTTCCCGATGACCTCAAGGCAAAGGCAGACCAAGTCAGCACGCGCGGCGAGGCAAATTTGCGTGGGCACCTCAAAGGTGAGGATGCCGACGGCGAAGACGCAACGAAGGATGAGGAAGGGTCTGGAAGTTCGGCTTATGTGGCCACGGATAAGGAAAAGGACACGCAGCTGAAATACGGGCTCGATCTGTTGCGCGGGATCAAGTCGGTCGATAGCGACGCCAAGAAGAAGGCCGAGGTTGAGTCTGCAACGCCTGAGGCGACTGCGAAACAGCCTTAGGCCGCAGAGTGGGGAGGGACGCGTGTAATGAAGGCGCTGGTGGTCGCGGCTTCGATCGTTTTCCTTGTGCTTGGCCTCGGTGCGGCCGGGCTCGCTTTTTTCCCGGATCCTGATGCCGGCGAGCCGGTCGTGGTGCTCGATGTCGCCGTACCGGAAGGTGCCTCGCTCGAACCGGCTGGGGCTGAAGGTCAAGCTGAACCTGCACTGCCCCCGCCAAACAGCGCCCAGGCGCCTGCTCCCGCCGAAGCGGGCGCCAATGGCGATGTGACACCGCCGCCGGGCTTTGCCGTCGATCCAGCCTCGCCAGTTCAGCCGCTGCCGGAGCCGCAAAAGGCTCCCGGGGCTGCACCCTCGACCCCAATGCAACAAGCTTCCGGCGACGCGACCGCCGTTTCCATTGAAGGTTCGGTTGGTGGAGATGCGAGTGTGGATAGCGGAATGCCCGATGACCCGGCGAAAGTGGCCGCGCTCGTCGAGCAATCGCAATATGGCCCGTTACCCAAAGTCGGGCCCGACGGAAAACGTCCGGCCGAGGTTTATGCCGCGCAGACGCGCTATGCCGGGAAGGCGGCGCCGGGCGAGCCGGTGCGCATCGCCATTCTCGTTGAGGGCATCGGTCTTCCCGACGGGGTGACGATGGATGTCATCAAAGGATTGCCGGCTTCTGTCAGCGTGGCTTGCGGTGCCTATGGTCGCAATCTGCAAGAATGGATCCTGAAAGCGCGCTCTGCCGGGCATGAGGTGCTGTTGCAAATTCCGCTTGAGCCAGAGAATTATCCGGCCACCGACCCGGGTCCGCATACCTTGCTCACGACGCTGCCGCCGGAGGAAAACCTAAAGCGCCTGCAATGGTTGATGTCGCGCTATACCGGCTATGTCGGCCTGACCAATCATATGGGTGCGAAGTTCGAGGCGACGCAGGCCTCGCTTGCGCCTGTGCTCGAAGAGGTGAAGGCGCGCGGCCTGCTCTTTGTCGACGACGGCAGCGTGAAGGCGTCGACCGGCGGACAAATTGCGTCCTCGATCGGTCTCGACTATTCCGTTGCCGATGTGCAGCTCGACGGCGATGTCGCCAAAGGACTTGCCGAACTTGAGACCTTGGCCAAACAAAAAGGCTCGGCAATCGGTGTCGTCAGTGCCAAGCCCGCCACAATCAAGCAGATCGCCGATTGGGCCGCGAAACTCGAAGCCAAAGGCATCGTGCTGGTCCCGGTCAGCGCCGCAGTCCATGCGCAGCGCCAAATTTGACGACAGCTCCTCATGACAAATATTGACGATTTGCCTTACCGGCCTTGTGTCGGCGTGATGCTGCTAAACGCTGAAGGCCGCGCCTTTGTCGGCAGGCGCTCCGAGGCCGCCGATGCGCCTGAGGGTGTCGGCAATTGGTG
Organism: Methyloceanibacter sp.; assembly: GCA_025449615.1. The sequence continues at coordinate 3,737 of JANWJA010000093.1, read as the reverse complement.
GCAGATGCCGCAAGGCGGCATCGATCCGGGCGAAGATGAAGAGAAGGCGGCACTCCGCGAGCTGAATGAAGAGACCGGAATTCGAACCGCGCGCATCATCGGGCGCGCGCGCGACTGGCTGAACTACGATCTGCCCAGCGAGCTGATCGGCGTGGCATGGGAAGGGCGCTATCGCGGGCAGAAGCAACTTTGGTTCGCGGCGCGCTTCGAGGGCGAGGAGGGCGAGATCGACCTTGAACCTCAGCCCGGGTATGAGCGCGAGTTCGATGCTTGGCGCTGGGTCAAGCTCGAAGATTTGCCGCACCTTGTGGTGCCGTTCAAGCGCCCGGTCTATGAGGCGATCGTAGCGGAATTTCAGCCGCTGGTGCGCTAACTCGCCTTTCGCCAGTGCGCGCCGATGCGCCGGGCAAGCAGCACGCTCGCCGGCAACATCAAAAGATCTCCGATCAACGCCGCCATCAGCGTGAGCCCCGACAACTTGCCGAACAGCCGCAAGGACGGCAGGTCGGAGAGAACCGTCACGCCAAGCCCGAAGGCGAGGATCAGCGAAGTCAGCACCAGAGCCGGCCCGATCAGCACGGTGGCGCGCTCGACGCCGATGGCCGGATCCTCTCCCGGCCGCGCCTCGAGCCGCAACCGGTTGAGATAATGCACGGTGGCGTTGAGCGAAAGACCGAAGGAGACGATCAGCGCGACGATGCTGGCAAATTGCAGACCTTCGCCGGAGGCGGCGAGAATGGCGCCGGCGGTGAACACTGGAAACAGATTCGGCAGAATGCTGACGAAGGTGACCATGATCGAACGGAAGGCGAGTCCCAAGAAAATGCAGATGAAGACGATCTCGGTGGTGAGACCCGCATTCAATTTGCTGATCATGGTGGCGCTGTTCCGCGCGGCGATCGCGGACAATCCAGTGATGACGATGCGGTAACCGGGATTAGCCTCGCGTACCGTGTTGAGCTTGCCGTCGAGCTTCTCGATGACGGGAAGCAGGTCGCTCACATCGACATCGGGGATGCGGCCGGTGACGACGGCCGAGTTGTCCTTCTCGTCGATGAAGCGCTGGGTCAGATAGTCGGGCAGGATGCCCATATATTCCTTGAGCTTGTCAGGCTTGTCCTCGCCGGTCTTGGCGAGCCAGCGACGCAAGGTCTCGATCGACCAGACATTGCCGACACCCGATTGGTCCTCGACGATGGCGTGAATGTCGCCGATCACTTTCAGCACGTCGGGGTCGTAGAGCGTCTTGCCCCGGGGCCAATCGACCATGACGTGAAGCGGATTGGCGCCGGTCAGCTTCGCGTCGAGCTGCTCTGAGGCAGCCACGGCCTGCTCGCGATCGGGTACCTGGTCGGCCAGGCGATAGCGTGGCGGCAGCGTGGTATAGATGGCCCCGAACGCGATGACGATGAGAAGACCGAGAGCGACTACGGTCTTTGGGTGCCGCACGCCGATTTCGGCGATCCAGGCGCAGAAACGTTTCAGCGCATTCATGGCCCAGTCGTGGCTCTTGAGATTGGCAACCAACGGCCTGGTATTGCGCCCGATCAATGTGCGGGTGAGGAGCGGCACCAGCGAGATGCCGACGATGAAGGCGATCACCGTGGACATCGCGCCGGCAAAGCCGAAAGTGCGGATCAAAGCAGAATCGGAAAAGAACAATGCAATGAACGACGCGGCGGCAGTGGCTGTGGCGAGCACGCAGGCCGGGCCGACCACGAGCACGGCATAGCGCGCCGCCTTGATGCGGCGATCGCCCTCTAGCAAGCGATTGCGCATGGCGACGGTGAGCTGCATGGAGTCGGAGAAGCCGAGCACCATGATCAGCGGGATCATGACATTTAAAAACAGATTGAGCTTGAAGCCGAGCCAGCCGAACAGGCCGAGCGACCAGATGATGGCGACCACGGGCGGCAGCGCCGCGATGACCATCAAGGATAAGCGGCGGAAGAAGGCGTAGGCGATGATGGCGCCAAACAAGAAGCCAAGCGCGTTATAGAGATTGCGGTCGCGTTCGACGGCGTTCCTGATTTCGAGCTGCATCACCGGAGCGCCGGAGAGCTTCATGCCGAGCCCGGTATCTTTCAGCTCGGTTTCGGCGGTGTCGTGGATCTGCTGCACCACGGAGGCGAGTCCCTTGTCGGAAACGACCTTGCGGTCGAGCGCGAGCAGCACGAGCGTCAACGTGCCGTCGTCGGAAAGCAGCTTGCCGGAGATGATCTCGTTCTTGCGGACCTGCTCGATAAGCTTGTCGTAGTCCTCGCCCTTGGGCAGCTTGGCCGGGAAGACGGGACCGGGAACTTTGCCCGGCTCCGGCGCCTCGCGCGCGGAAAACAGCGAGACGAGGCCGGTCATGCCGTCGACGAATTGCAACTCGGTGAGCAGGCTGCGGAGCGCTGTGATCGACTTTCGGTCGAGCAATTTGTCGCCGGTGATGACTATGAGTACGTCATATTCGCTCGAGGGGAAGCGCTCCGACATCACCTCGTAGTCGTGGAATTCGGGTGTGTCGGTGCGGAACAGCTCGGAGAGCGAATCATCGACGCGGAGCTTGGAGATGCCGAAGAAGGCCGCGATGGTGACAGCAATGATGATGGCCGCGGTAAAGGCCGGGTAGCGGAGCACGGTCAATCCCAGCCGCTCCAACCCGAAGCTCAAGGACCGCACGCGTTTTGGTTCGGCCTTTTGCTGCATTTCCCCCTGATCCGTCTTGTTGTTGGGGGAGTTATAGCAAGGATAGGGCGCCGGCCCTAGCCACCGAAACAATCAGATGGGGAAATAAGGCTAGAGATTGAGCGCGGACTGGACCTGGCGGAGCTGATCGAGCCTAGTCTGTGCCTTGTCGCGGATATTGGGCTCGGTAGCATCAGTCAAGTCTTCTTCAGCGTCTTTGATGGCCTGAGCCAGCATAGAGGCATCGAGCTCGGCAAGGTCGATCGCGGTTTCCGCGAGCACGGTGAGGCCTGCGGGGCCCACTTCGGCAAAGCCGCCACGGATGAAATAGCGGGTCTGCTTGCCGCCATCGGAGGCGATGTCCAGCACGCCGGGCCGCAATCCCGTCAGCACCGGAGCATGATGAGGCAGCATGGTGAAGTCGCCCTCGGAGCCCGGCACCACGACCTGCTCGACATCGGCCGAGACGAGCAGCCGCTCCGGCGAGACCAGATCGAATTTGAAGGTGTCGGCCATCGGCTAGGCTGCCTCGGCTGCGAGCTTCTCGGCCTTCTCGACGGCCTCCTCGATGGTGCCGACCATATAGAAGGCAGCCTCGGGGAGATGGTCGTAAGCGCCCTCGCAAAGGCCTTTGAAGCCTTTGATGGTGTCGGCGAGGTCGACGAATTTGCCGGGCGAGCCGGTGAACACTTCGGCGACGAAGAAAGGCTGCGACAGGAAGCGCTCGATCTTCCGGGCTCGGGCCACCGCGATCTTGTCCTCTTCGGAAAGCTCATCCATGCCGAGAATGGCGATGATGTCCTGGAGCGCCTTGTAGCGTTGCAGGATCTGCTGCACGCGTCGCGCGACCGCGTAATGCTCTTCCCCGACGACGAGCGGCGTCAGCATCCGCGAGGTCGAATCGAGCGGATCTACGGCGGGGTAGATGCCTTTCTCTGCGATGCCGCGCGACAACACGGTGGTGGCGTCCAGATGCGCGAAGGATGTCGCAGGTGCCGGGTCGGTCAAATCGTCGGCCGGCACGTAGATGGCTTGGACCGAGGTGATCGAACCTTTCTGCGTCG
>JANWJA010000092.1 GCA_025449615.1 Methyloceanibacter sp. | reverse complement strand
TTGAGCAGACCATCAAGAAACGGCTGCCCGACTTGGACAGCCGGTTAAAAGCCGCCAAAGACGTCATCGCCGAACTCGAAACAACAAATGCCGAGCTGCGCCGCACTACCGAGAGCCAGGCGGCGGCGCTGAAATCGACGCGCGCCGCGGCGCAGACGCAGAAGGCGGACATCACGCAATTGCGCAAGGCGTTGGAAGCCGGTACGGGCCGCTTGCGCGTTGGCAAATCCGAGGCGAAGGAGATTCAGCTTCTCAGCGCCGAGCTGTCGCGGTTGCGTGAAGAGCTCGAGCGGAACCGGGTCCACCGGGACGAAAACGATGCGCTTCGTCAGGAGCTGAACCGGCTTGCCACCCAAATCCTTGCCGTCGCCAAGGGTCAGGGCGTGGACTTGCCGCATATCAGCGAGGCGTTGACGCCGCTCCGCGAGGTGCGGGACCTTGCCGAGACGGTTGCCTCCTTCGTTCAGCGATCCGAGCCTGTGGCGCCAGAGCCCAACTTCCCATACGGCAATGGTATCGAGCGCGAGCCGGAGCCGGAATTTCCATCCGAAAGCTTCGAGCCGTTACTCGATCCGGAATCGACCCCGACCTTCGTGGCCGTGGCCGAGGAAGTTACCGTCGATGCCCGGCTGGATGAGCCGGAGGCGGAACGCGGCGAGCCTCATATAGAGGATGGCTTCGCAGGGTCATACGAAGAAGGCGGGCACCAAACCTCCGAGCCTGAGCCGACCAACGGCGAAGCGCATCATGAGGATGAAGACGCGGCTCCGGATGGGGTCGCCCACGAGGCCGAGCCCGCCCGCGAAGACGAGGTCGCGCACGAAGACGAGGTCGCGCAAGCGGCCTCGGACGACGAGGACAATGACAGCCCTCCCAAGGGTCCCCTCGCCCGGCGATTGGCGGCAAGACGCGCCAAGCGGCGTGGTACGAAGAGCCTCGGCCAAAGCTTGAGCGAGCGCTTGCGTGGCATCCCCGCCGAAGCTTCCGACGCGTAGACTACTCTACTCCTCAACTATGCAGGAAGCTCCGCCGGCTGCCCTCGAGCCGTAGCGCCGTGAGCCTGCCGCTGAACACCGCACCGGTATCAATATCGATGCGGTTTGACCTCACCTCCGGCAACGATACCGGCGTGTGGCCATGCACGATGAATTTGCCGAAATCCTCCCCGCTCTCGAGGAACTCGCGCCGGATCCAGATTAGATCCCGCTCGTCCTGTGTTTCGATCGGGACACCGGGACGCAAACCCGCATGTACGAAGAGATAGTCGCCGAAGCTCGTCATCAGAGCGAGCGACTGGAAGAAATGTCGATGCGATTCGGGAAGTGCAGCGGCGAACGCCCCGCGCCAGGCCTCGGGCGGCGCGCCTTCGCGCTCGAGACTATGCACGTCCACGCCATAAGACTGCATCGTTGACGTGGCGTCGTTCACGAGCCAGTGACGCAAGCACGATGCGTCCTCGAGAAAATTGAGCAGCAGCGCTTCGTGATTGCCCTTGAGGAAATGCGCGTCGAAATCTTTCGGCAGGTCGTCGAGCAACACCTCGATCACGCCGCTACTGTCCGGTCCGCGATCGATGTAGTCGCCGAGAAAAACCAGCGTCTTCCGTGTCGCTTGGCTCTGGGCGGCATCGGCCTCGATCATCGCGAGCAACATGCCGAGCAGATCGAGCCGCCCGTGAATGTCGCCGATCGCGTAGAGCAGTTGGCCATCCGGCAAAGAGGGATAAGACAAGTTGATCATCCGAAGGTAGGGAACACCGGACGATCCTAGCACGGCCGCGCTGCGATCAACCCTGCGCCTTGCCGATGATGTCGTCGTAGACACGCGCCGGGAACCCGAACACGATGCTCACGCAATCCGCTTTGAGGCCGATGAACAACACCATCTCACCATCGCGGAGCTTGTCGTCGCGGGTGATCACATAGAGCTTTTCGACGTTCAGCGGCGGAAGTCCGTCGAAGATCAGCGCCCGCCGCTCGAAGGCGGCGAGATCTGGCCCTGCGTAGTAGTCGTACTTGGCGTGGACCTGATCGATCGAGGCGACGATCGTGCTCTCAGGTTTGCAGGCGACCGGCGCGGGCGTGTAGGTGCCGTTGTAATAGGTCGTGCCATGCGCCTGCACGAGCGGGCCGAGCTTATCGGAATAGGCGCGGATGCCCGCGACAGCGATCAGGGAAACGGTGAGCGCCACGCCCGCGGCGACTTTCAGCCAATTCGGCATGATCACCTCCGTTCATTCCGGGGCAGATCACGTTTTAAACTGCGAAATCGCTCTCTGACCCCATGCCGAGGTTTATGCTGCATCGCACAAAAACGATTCGCAACTGCCGTAAAGTCTCAGGCCGCGATAATGCGACCGCCAGAGCATCTTGGCAACATGTGCGAGATTTTTGGCATTATTTTGGGCAATAGCCGCCAATTGCGGCTCATTACCGGGGCGTTTTTCCACAGGAATCGGTTCAAACTCCGAACCGATATTATGTTCCGCGCTCGAGCGAAGCGCCCTGAAACGGCGTCACCCAACTCGCCGTCCATGCCAGAGCGCCGTCTTCCTCGACCCGCCAGCATATAAAGGCCGCCCTGATAGTTGGTGGTCTTCTGCACTTCGACCACGGCGTAGCCTTGGTAGCGGCCGCAGACCTCGGTCCCAGCCGCCTTATTCACATAGTAGATCGCCATTGGTTCCGTGTTGCCCTCGGCCTGACGTGTAAACTTGGTCAGCATGATAGCGCCTCCATCATTTGCCCGACCGCGGCGTCCGGTTGAAAAAGTCCTAGGCCGGAAGGTTCGCTCATTGTGCAATGCGGTAGCGTGGCAAAAAAAATGCTAGGGGCGAGAATGATTGGCTCGCCTTCGCGGGGCGCCATGGCAAACAGGCATCCGTCCCGACGCAAGGGTTAGGGAGGTGAGAGCGGAATGGGCCTAACGAAGGTCGGGCCGAGTTCGAATTAGCGATATTCTTCCGGAAATTTAAGTTGGCTCGATGCGCTACGAGGCCCGCGCCCGTCCCGGCTCCACGATCAGCGCACCTTTGCCGTTATTCTCGATCTCGTCGTCGCTGACGGCGAAGTTCCCCATGCGCATGGTGTGGTAGTCCTCGAAATAATGCTTGAGCGACGTCTCGATGGACTTGTCGTAGGCAGGTCTCGCGACATGGGTCGCGCCATTCACGACTTTGATGACTTTGCCGTCGCGAACGACCAGCTCGCCATTCTTGAATACGAGTTCAGGCGTGGCAAACATCGTCTCGCGGTTGGCGTCGTCGCGATAGACGGTGATGTCGGCGCAGGCGCCGGTGCCCAAATGCCCGATATTCTTTAGGCCAAGACTCCGCGCCGGCCCTGCCCGCGTCATGATAGCGATTTCGTCCAGAGAATATTCGCGCGTCAGCGACCCCACAATGCTCATCGCAGCCGCATCCGGGTTGATCTTCTGCAACATGTCGTCGCGGAAGCCCTTGTCCATCAGGAGCCGGATCAAGTGGGGATAGGTGTAGAACGGCGCGCCGTTTGGATGGTCGGTGGTGAGGAATATCCGCCACGGATCTTCCATCAAGAGAAACGTCTCCAGCCCGATGCACCATTGCAGTGCATTGACATAGCTTTTGTCGCGATAGCGCATCGGCACTACGCCGCAGCCGGCGTCGCACTCGATGTCCATGATAACGGACTTTTTCGGGCTGGCGTTCTTTGAAATCGCGAATTGACGCATGCTGTCGCCGGACGCAGTGCAGGTCTGGCCGAACATTACCTGCCCGACATCGATCGAGATATTCGGGTTCTTGTTGAGTAGCTCATGGATGCGCGGCGCACCTGACGAGAAATGCCGGTCGCCCTCAGTGCCATAGCTGTGGAACTGAATATGGGTGAGATGGAGCGGCAGGCCTTCCGCGGCGCGGATGGTCGCGAGCGTCGTCTCCACATTGCCCGGCACGCCGAGATTGCAGCCATGGACGTGCAGTGGATGCACGACGCCGAGCTCCTGCAGCGCACGCGCCAGCGTCACGATGATGTCGCGCGGCGTAATGTGATAATAAATGTGCTCCTCGTCGAGATCGAGCTTGCGCTGATTGAATTTGAAATCGCTGATACCGCCGGGGTTCACCACCTTGACCGCGATCGCCTGCGCGGCGTGCATGGTCCAGGCGACATAATCCTTGATGCGCTCGAATTCCTGTTTCGCCGCGAGTTGGCGTAAGAAGAAATCATCGCTGCCGAGCATGGCGAATGCGCCCTTGTCGAGCATCGGCGTATCGGCAAGCTCCATATGCGCCTGCCGCGCATTGGCCGGCAGCATGGCCGGCTCGAACCCGGCGGTGTAGCCCATCTCGGCATAGCGATAGCCGGCGAGCAACGTCGAAGGCACCGCGTCCCCCGAACCGCTCCGCGTCAGCTCGGTCCGCGGGACCTCCGTACCGTAATGGTCCTCGGTCAGCATCATCCGCGCGATCGTCACCTTGCCGCCGCCAATATGGGTGTGCGGGTCGATCGCGCCCGCCATCACGATCTTGCCCTTGACGTCATAGGTCTGATCGGCCCTGGCATTTGGCTCAGGCGGGACCATCTTGCCGTCTCTGACATAAATGTCGCGGATCTCCCCGCTGACCTTATGGGCCGGATCGTAGACCTTGCCGCCAGTTAGCTTCGTCAGCATGATGGTGGAGCTCCAGGCTTAAAGCGCAGATTCAATTGACGCGAGCACATCGGCCGCGACGGGGAGCTCGGCACGGCCGAGATCTTTGAGCGGTAGGGACACGACGCTATCGCAACGGACAAGCAATCCGCGATGATCGACGCCGGGCGTCCCCACCGGGATGAAGACTTCCGGGGTTTGAGCCGGCTTCACGGCGGGCGTGCCGAGAAGAATGATCGGTAACTTGGTCTTGGGCGGCAGCAGATCGGGCGTGAAAGACGCGAGCCAGATCAGGAGGTCTCCCTCGCCCGAAGCAAGCATGCGTGAGATCGAATAGAGATAGGGGTCGTAGTCCGGCTGGCCGCTGGCGAAACTCACGCGTGGCGGCGAGCCGCTCAACCACGTGCAGACCGCGGCACCTGTCACCACACCTTCGTTGCCCCCAAGCGGCAGACCAGCGAAACGCGTGATCGCGGTAAGATCCTTGGTGATCTCCGCCACCTGCTGCACAATGATATCGGCATGCGGCACATCAAGGCCTGGAGGCGCCCAGGCGAACACGCCGTATTTTGCCGCCTTGCAGCGCTCGGCCAACGCTTCGACGTCGGCAAGCGTGATCCCTGGGATATCAAGTTCGTGCACCTTCGCGCCGCGAAGCCGGGCGCGAAGCGCGGATAACAGCTCAGGCAGCCTCGGCAGGTCGCAGTCAAGGACGACGATCTCGCCGACCCGGGGTCCTTTCAGTAGGGACAGATCCGGCGCCTTGCCCAGGAACACGACCGTTCGCCGCACCGGTTTCAGATCGAACATCGAATCCGGCGGCGACACCACACGCTCATAGAAGCGCGGATTGAATTTTTGCACGTCGCCACCAACCATGATGATCAAATCGGCCCGGTTGCGCACCTCCGTCAACGTTGAGGTGATCCAGCCATTGGTTTGCAGCACTTTGAGATTGCGGTATTGCACCTCGCTCAAGACATGGTCGACCACGCCGCCAGTGCGGTCGGCGAGCTGCATCACGGCACGCATGCCCTCGACATCGGTCGTCAAGCCGCCATAGAGGGGAAGCTTCGACTTTCTGACGAGAGCGGCCGCTACCTCGACGGCCTCGTCGAGACCGACCTTCTTGCCCCGCACCATCGGGCTCGAAGCAGGCAGGTTCCGCTCGAATCCGCTCACTGCCCGCACGCAATCGGTGTTCAGAACCTTGAGCTGATCGCCCTTCCGCTCGATCTTGAGATCGTCGCAAAGCAGCCCGCAAAAGGGGCAAGCGACATCCTCATACCGCGCCGTTGAGCCGCGCTCGGAGCCTGATTTGCGCGCTTCAGTGATCGCCATGCGGTCCGCCCCCTCTCAAAGCGCGCCAAGTAAGCATGGGAATCGCAGCATGACAACTCTGGGCTTAGGGCCAGTGAGAGGGACCGAAACTGTCACCAATAACTTGCAATTTGAACGAGCGTCTTAAGCGAACCGCAGTTTCCCATCCTTTATGGTCCCCCAATCGTTCCAGTCAGATTTTGGCTGGCATTGATCCAAAGGCCACTCAATTTACGGAGAGCGTCATGCGTACAACTATCCTCGCCCTAACCCTTGTCGCCGCCTTCGCGGCCCCTGCTTTCGCCGAGCCCGAGAAAGCGGTCGAGGCGGAGCATCAACAGGCCGCTCCGGCCCAAGAGCATCCTGTCGAGAAGGCGCCAGCCCAGTTCAACGACCCCGATTGGAAACCGTGCAAATATCAAACCGACAACGACCCGAACGGCTGCGAATAAGAGCCGCGTCAACGAAGGTAACCGAAGCTAGGGAGAGCATCGTGAACAAAACTCTACTCGCGCTG
>JANWJA010000091.1 GCA_025449615.1 Methyloceanibacter sp. | reverse complement strand
GAAAGGCCTTCGATTCCAAGAAGATGGCGGTGGGGGAAGCTGAAAGTCGAGGTCGTTGCGGCAAGGCTCATCAAAGCGGACTCTATAGACCTTGCGCTTTTGCCCGGCAAGGGCGGGCCACGGATATTCTTGGATATCCTTGCCATAAGGGAAAGAAAGAGAGGCGGGCTTGTCCCCGGAAATCTATCGGCGCGGGGTGACGGGGCGCCTCTCAGACTAGGGGCTAGGCGGCATCTCGCGCAGCCGACGCTAGAAAATTCAAGAACTTACGGGTTTACGCGGGCCCTCGAATCACCGAGAATCATCTTTCCAAACAAAAAAATGTGGCGCAGAGGGGGATAGAGCTTTGGAGATCGCGGCATGATGAGCTTACCCTTTCTCTTATTTGCTTGCGGGCTCGCCGCCGGCTGGACGCAACGGCGCGGCGCCGCTATGGGGTTTTGGGCTGCGGGCGTCGTCGTCATGCTCGTGTTATTCAAGATGCAGGCGACGGACGCTTTGAACATCTCACTTTAGTTTGGAGTAACAACGCGCGTGAGTCCGGACCAGTCCAAGTTCCTGAACGCGCTTGGCCTGATCGCCATCGACACCGTGCTCGTGCTGGCGTTCGTCGATCAGCTCTGGTTTCGCGAACTGCCTTGTCCGCTTTGCATCCTGTCGCGGGCGGGCTTTATCGCCGCGGGCTTCGGCATCGCGCTCAATCTCCTGTTCGGCCCGAGGCCTGGCCATTACGGGATGACGCTGCTCGGCGCCAGTATTGGCGCCGTCGTTTCCATCCGGCAGATCCTGCTCCACATCGTTCCGGATACAGGCTCCTATGGAAGCCCGATCCTCGGCCTCCATCTTTATACCTGGGCCCTGATGTTTTTCGGCCTGATGGTGGTCGGCACCGGCATCATGCTATTTTTCGAGCGGCAATTCGCACCGACGCAAGTTCAGGCGCCGGAGAAACTTCCGCTGCTCTCGGTGATAGGGTTGGTGACGTTCTTTGCGCTCGCCGCTGGCAACGTAGTCTCGACGCTGTCGATTTGTGGCTTCGGTCTTTGCCCACATGACCCGACGGGCTATCTCATCTTCAACGACAATCTAAGCGTGACCTCACTCGGCCATCCGTCGTAGCCGGTCGAGCACGCCTTGCAAGATATAGGCGGCGGCCATGCGGTCGACGACTTCTGCCCGGCGTTTGCGTGAGGCATCCGCCTCGATCAGATGACGCTCGACTGCGGCGGTCGAGAGCCGCTCGTCCCAGAGGAGCATCGGAAGCTTCACGATGGGCGCCAAGTTCCGGGCAAAGGCGCGGGTCGATTGAGCGCGGGGCCCTTCGCTGCCGTCGAGATTGATGGGCAGGCCGATTACGAGCGCGCCGACGCCATGGTTTCGGATGACGTCTCGAATGGCCTTGGCGTCTTCGGTGAATTTCTTACGCCTGATCGTGTCATAGGGTGTGGCAATGGAGCGGCTGACATCGGAGAGCGCGAGCCCGATAGTCTTGGTGCCGACATCCAGGCCGAGCAGGCGCGCGTCCTTCGCAAGGAGAAGGCCTAAGTCCTCGATGGCGACGAGCTCGCTGGTTGTCAATTCGGGCGGCTTTCTATAGTCCCGCGGAAGCAAAATTCGGAGCTTAAAGTATGAAGATAACTTGGTTTGGACATTCCTGCTTTCGCGTCGATACCGGCGCCTCGAGCATCCTGATCGATCCTTTCTTAAGCGGCAATCCCACTTTCGAGGCATCCGGGCTCAAAGTGTACGACGCGATCAAGGGGGTAACCCACGTGGCGTTGACCCATGGCCACGAGGATCACACCGGCGACACGCTCACGGTCTGCAAGGAGACCAGAGCGATCGTGATTGCGGTCTTTGAGCTCGCGGAGCATTTGGCGGGCCTCGGCGTTTCGTCCTACAGCCCCGGCAATACGGGTGGCATGCAACGCCATGAGGATTTCGACCTGACCTTCGTGCCGGCCTGGCACTCGTCCGGCATCGTCCATGAAGGCCGCTCGATGTATCTCGGCGCTTGTTGCGGCCTGGTCATCCAACCCAAGCAAGGCAAGACGGTCTATCATATGGGCGATACGGCCATTTTCTCCGACATGGCGCTGATCAACGAGATCTACCGGCCGCAGATCGGCTTCGTGCCGATCGGCGACCGCTTCACCATGGGGGCGAAGACCGCCTCGCTCGCCTGCAAGAAATACTTCCAGTTCGAGACCATCGTGCCGTGCCATTACGGCACCTTCCCGATCATCGATCAGACGGCGGATAAATTTGTCGCGGAGATGACGGGGCAGAATGTGGTGGTGCCGAAAGTGGGGGCATCTTTCGAGGTCTAGGCCTTAGTTGAAGCTGGCGAAGCCGAGTGCTACTCCTCTCGCCATACAGGCCCTAGTCCCAGAAAATCACCCATGTCCGTAGACCGCGCCACCGTTCACCGCATCGCCAAGCTCGCCCGCATCGCCATCACCGAAGACGAGGCCGGGCGGCTGGAGAAGGAGCTTTCCGGCATTCTCGACTGGGTGGCACAGCTCGACGAGATCGACACCAAAGACGTCGAGCCGATGACCCGCGTGGTCGCCATGACCATGAAGCAGCGGAAGGATGAGGTGACCGACGGCAATTGCGCGGAAGCCATCCTCAAGAACGCGCCGGTGGCTGATGACGGCTATTTCGTCGTGCCGAAGATCGTCGAATAGGGAGGAAACCATGCGTAGTCTGGTCTTTGCATTGACTCTCGTAGCCATATTTGCCGCCCCAGCAGGTGCGACGGACGATTGGAGCTTCATCGCCGGCAATTACGCTGTCGATCCCGCAGATTGCGCAACTATCAACAAGGGCAAACCGTTCTCGAAGCAATGGGTCGAGGCGTTGGGAGAAGACGTGCTGACGCAAGCCGGCATAACCAGTCCGCGTGAGGTCCACTGCAAGTTTCGATCATCAGCGAAAGGCGAGAAAGGGTGGACCGTCAACGCCGACTGCGAAGAGATGGGCGAAGGCGCGCCTTATGACCTTGCTGTGACCGCCAATGAAGACGGTTCCCTCGCCGTTGCAAATGAGGACGTTTGGGGCCCGGAGGCTGTTGTCTTCAAGCTTTGCCCGAAGTGAGGTGGTGTGACCAAACTCAATGAACTCACCCTCGCCGAAGCGCGCGGGGGATTGAAGAAGAAGCAGTTCTCCGCGACCGAGCTGGCGCGAGCGCATCTCAACGCCATCGAGGCGGCGAACGCGGCGCTCAACGCCTTCATTCTGGTGACGCCGGAGCGGGCGTTGGAGATGGCGAAGGCGAGCGACGCGCGGCTGAAGAAAGGCGAAGCCGGCGCGCTTGAGGGCATCCCGCTCGGCATCAAGGATCTGTTCGCGACCAAGGGGATTCGCACGACCGCTTGCTCGCACGTGCTAGACGGCTTCACGCCCACTTACGAGTCGACTGTTACCGCCAATCTCTGGCGCGATGGCGCGGTGATGCTCGGCAAGCTCAATAATGACGAGTTCGCCATGGGGTCGTCGAACGAGACGAGTCACTATGGGCCGGTGGTGAGCCCGTGGCGTCGCAAGGGCTGTGATGCCAAGCTGATTCCCGGCGGTTCGTCCGGCGGTTCATCGGCGGCGGTCGCAGCAAGGCTCTGCATGGGGGCGACGGCGACCGACACTGGCGGTTCGATCCGCCAGCCGGCTGCGGTCACGGGAACTGTCGGCATCAAGCCGACTTATGGCCGCTGCTCGCGCTGGGGCATCGTGGCATTTGCCTCCTCGCTCGATCAGGCGGGACCGATCGCGCGCGACGTGCGCGACGCCGCGATCCTGCTGAAGGCAATGGCGAGCCACGACCCGAAGGACACGACCAGCGTCGATGCGCCGGTGCCGGACTATGAGGCTGCGGTCGGCAAAGGCGTCAAGGGGCTCACCATCGGCATCCCGAAGGAATATCGCGTCGACGGCATGGCGCCGGAGATCGAGGCGCTGTGGCAGCAGGGGGTAGAATGGCTGAAGGCGCAAGGCGCCAAGATCAAAGAGGTCAGCCTGAAGCACACCAAATATGCGCTGCCGTCTTATTATATTGTGGCACCCGCCGAGGCCTCGTCCAATCTCGCGCGCTATGACGGGGTGCGCTACGGCTTGCGCGAGGAGGGTAGCGACGTGATCTCGATGTACGAGAATACGCGCTCGGCGGGTTTCGGAGCGGAGGTCAAGCGGCGCATCCTGATTGGCACCTATGTGCTGTCGCATGGCTATTATGACGCTTATTATTTGAAAGCGCAGAAGCTCCGAACCTTGATCAAGCGGGACTTCGACGAGGCGTTCACAGAGGTCGACGCGATCCTGACGCCGACCACGCCGTCGCCCGCTTTCGCGATTGGCGAGAAGACTGGCGATCCGTTGGAGATGTATCTCAACGACATCTTCACCGTGACGGTGAATATGGCGGGGTTGCCGGGCATGAGCGTTCCGGCGGGGCTGTCGAGCGAAGGCACGCCGCTGGGCTTGCAGCTGATCGGCAAGCCGTTCGACGAGGAGACGCTGTTTCGGGTGGCGCGGGCGATCGAAGAAGCGGCGGGGCCATTGGCTCGGCCGCAAGATTGGTGGAGTAAAGCTGCATGAACGATATAGCGACCAAGAGCGGACGGTTGAATGTGACGTCGGGGAGCCCGTATGAGCCGATCATCGGCTTCAGCCGGGCGGTTCGCATCGGCAAGATCGTAGCCGTGGGCGGCACCGCGGCCGGCTCCGGCGGCAAACCTATCGCCGTTGGCGATCCGGCGGCACAGACCCGCGCCATCATGGAGATCATCGCCAAGGCACTGGAAGATGCGGGCGCCAGCCTCAAGGACGTGGTCCGCACCCGGATCTATCTCACCGACATCGCTCATTGGGAAGCGGCCGGCAAAGTGCATGGCGAGTTCTTCGGAGAGATCAGGCCGGCGAGCACGATGATCGAGGTTTCGCGGTTCATCAATCCGGATTGGCTGGTCGAAATCGAGGCCGATGCCGTGATCGGCGGGGATTAGGAGGCGGGAGATGGCGGCACGCGCGGCGAAAGACTGCAAGAACATGGAAGACGTACGAACCGAGATCGACCGCATCGATGCGGCGTTGGTCGATCTGATCGGTGAGCGCTTCACCTTTGTCGATCGCGCCTGGCAGTTCAAGAAATCGCCGGCCGAGGCGAGGGTGCCGTGGCGCATTCAGCAGGTGATCGACCGGGTAAAAGCGCGTGCCAAGGAGAAGAATTTGCCGCCCGAGCTGATCGAGGCGCTGTGGCGGCAGATGATTGGCTGGTTCATCCAATACGAAGAAGAGAGACTGCAGGGCGAGGAGAAGAAGTAGCGGTTTCTCCCAAGCGGGAGAACCGTCGCCGTGGTGTCATGGATCAAAGACCCGAAAAATCGAACCTGATCGAGGGCGAGACCGGACCGTTCGAGGTGATCATCGGCATGGAGGTGCATGCGCAAGTGACCTCCAAGTCCAAACTGTTCTCCGGCGCCTCCACCGAATTCGGCGGCGAGCCAAACAACCATGTGAGCCTGGTCGATGCCGCGATGCCCGGCATGCTCCCCGTGATCAACGAAGAGTGCATCGCGCAAGCGATTCGCACCGGGCTCGGGCTGAAGGCGCAGATAAACTTGCGCTCGGTGTTCGATCGCAAGAACTATTTCTATCCGGATCTGCCGCAGGGCTATCAGATCAGCCAGTATAAGAGCCCGATCGTGGGCGAGGGCGAGGTCATCGTCGATCTCCTGAGCGGCGAGCGTGTCATTGTCGGTATCGAGCGGCTGCATCTGGAGCAGGATGCGGGGAAAAGCCTCCACGACCAGCATCCGAAATTTTCCTATGTCGATCTGAACCGGTCCGGTGTGGCGTTGATGGAAATCGTGTCGAAGCCCGACTTACGCTCGTCCGAGCAGGCCAAGGCCTATGTCAGCAAGCTCCGCACCATCATGCGCTATCTCGGCACTTGCGACGGCAACATGGAGGAAGGCGCGCTCCGGGCCGACGTCAACGTTTCGGTGCGGCGCCCCGGCGAGAAGCTTGGCACGCGCTGCGAGATCAAGAACGTAAACTCGATCCGCTTCATCGGCCAGGCCATCGAGCATGAGGCGCGCCGGCAGATCGAGATCATCGAGGAGGGCGGCGTCATCCACCAGGAGACGCGGCTGTTCGATGCCAAGACCGGCGAGACTCGCTCGATGCGCTCGAAGGAAGAGGCGCATGATTACCGCTATTTCCCCGATCCGGATTTGTTGCCGCTCGAGATGACGCAGGCCTATGTGGATGGTCTGGCAAAACACCTGCCCGAACTGCCCGACGCCAAGCGCGCGCGGTTCATCTCCGATTTCGGACTGTCGCCTTACGATGCGGACGTGTTGGTGTCGGAGCGTGAATCTGCCGATTATTTTGAGGTGGTTGCCAAGGGTAGGGACGCCAAGCAGGCGGCGAATTGGGTGATCAACGAGCTGTTCGGCCGTCTCAACAAGGAAGGCAGGAGCATCGTCGATAGTCCGGTGAGTGCCTGTCAGCTCGGCGAGGTGCTCGATCTGATCAAGGAGGGCACGATCTCAGGCAAGATCGCCAAGGATTTGTTCGACATCGTGTGGACTGAAGGCGGCGATCCGAAGTCGATCGTTGAGGCGAGGGGACTCACCCAGGTCACCGACATGGGCGCCATCGAGAAGGCAGTGGACGAGGTAATCGCCGCCAATCCGGAAAAGGCTGAGCAGGCGAAGCTGAAGCCTGCGCTCGCCGGCTGGTTTGTCGGTCAGGTGATGAAGGCCACAGGGGGCAAAGCGAGCCCGCAATCCGTCAACGATCTGCTCAAGAAGAAGCTCGGGATCGAGTAGCGCCAAGACCGCCATGACCCACGCGATCCGAGTACACGCCTATGGCGGACCCGAAGTCCTGAAATGGGAAGAGGTAGAGGTCGGCGCGCCAGGCCCAGGCCAAGTGCGGCTGAAGCAGACTGCGGTCGGGCTCAATTATATCGACGTCTATGGTCGGACCGGATACTACCCGCAGCCCTCTTTGCCTTTCATACCGGGTATGGAAGGGGCCGGCATCGTTGCGGCAGTGGGCAGCGGCGTCACCGAGGTTTCGGTCGGCGATAGCGTCGCTTATGCCGGACCGATCGGGGCCTACGCTCAAGAACGGCTGATCGCGGCTGATCATGTCGTGAAGATTCCTCCCGGCATCGATCCTAAGGAAGCTGCCGCCATGATGCTTCAAGGCATGACCGCGGAATATTTACTGCGCCGGACCTATCGCGTCGGTCCGGAGACGACCTTGTTGTTTCATGCGGCGGCCGGCGGTGTCGGGCTGATCGCTTGCCAATGGGCGCACTCGCTCGGCGCCACAGTGATCGGAACCGTTGGCTCCGCGGAGAAGGCGAAGCTCGCGCTCGAAAATGGCTGTACCCATGTCATCAATTATCGCGAAGAGGATTTCGTCGCGCGAGCGAAAGAGCTGACCAAGGGCAAAGGCGTCGATGTGGCCTATGACTCCATCGGCAAGGATACGTTCCCAGGCTCGCTCGATTGCTTGAGGCCACTTGGGCTGTGGGTGAGCTTCGGCCAGGCGTCGGGTCCGGTGCCGGATTTCAAGATTACGCTCCTGTCGCAGAAGGGATCACTGTTCGCGACACG
>JANWJA010000090.1 GCA_025449615.1 Methyloceanibacter sp. | reverse complement strand
GGCGCCAAGGTCGCCTTGAGCCTTTCGGATGCCTTCTGCGTCGACCGCCACCGGGCCGATTTCCGGGCCTTTGTCAGCGACGAGGCCGATATCGTCTTCGCCAATGAGACCGAGATTACGGCGCTCTATGAGGTGAATAGCTTCGAGGAAGCGGCCATCCGGGCTCTTGCCGATTGCGAGGTCGCTGTCCTGACCCGATCGGCGGCCGGTTCGGTGATCGCCGCAGGCGGTGAAACAATTCTCGTC
Source organism: Methyloceanibacter sp. (assembly GCA_025449615.1). Next base: position 9,892 of record JANWJA010000090.1, on the reverse strand, counting down.
AAACCGGAAAAAGTGAAGGCAGTGGTTGATGTTACCGGCGCCGGCGACCTCTATGCGGCGGGCTTCCTCTATGGCTATACGCAAGGTCTCCCGCTCGCAGTTTGCGGCGGCTTGGGTAGCCTCGCGGCAGCCGAGATCATCTCCCATATCGGCGCGCGCCCCGAGACCTCGCTCTGCGATCTTGCCAAGTCACGCGGGCTGCTCGGCTAGACCACAACCTGCCTGTTGCTTTTCGGCCACGCGGACGGCCAAATCGGCTTGGTCATGAATACATTTACACCCGCAACTGTTATCCTCGCGTCCGAATGATTTGCGTGGGGGATCGGGTCTTGAAGAGATCGATGCGGATTTGCGCGGCTGTTGTTTTGGCGGGAGCGACAGTAGGTTTGGCTGACGGAGCCATGGCGCAAGATGCCACCATGACGACCCCGGGCGGCACCATCGTGACGATCGGCGGCGGCTTCCAGGCGCTCCAGCTTCCCGACATGGATTTCACCTTCAAGATCAACCGCCAGGGCAACACCGTCAGCAAGCAGACTAATGACAGCTTCGATGCCACCGGCGGCGTCATCAGTGGTCAGATCGAGACACCATTCGGCCGTTGGGGTTCAACGCCGGTTACCGGCGTGATCGGTGGCTTCTTCGCCAATGTCGACGATGGCGAAACAACGCATTGCCAGAGCGGCGCCAACTTGACCTGCACGGTTGAGAACATCGTCGACACCCCCGGGAACGACAGCGCCACCTTCCGGGCGTTTAAGACCAAAACCGACCGCGACGTGGACTACTGGGCCGGAAGCGGTGAACTGCGCTTCGGTCAGGAGCCAGCACCCCTGCCGGATGCCGGCGGCTACCTATTCCGCTTCGGCTACATTGGCATCGGTGCCGATGTCCGCGGCATTGATCAGGACAACAAACTGAAACTTTCCACAGCAGGCGTCGGGTCGGCGCTGAAATACAGCGAGACTCTCGATACCACCTATTCCGGCGGCTTCCTCTCGATCGGCGGAGAGTACAACATTCTCGGCTATTTCTGGCCGAGCAACAGTTGGGGCTTGCGCTCCTTCGTCACTCTGAGGGGCGGCGTCTATGACGCCAATGTGGACTATGACGGCAAATTCACCCCGACGGGACTCTCCTCGACGAAGCTTGGCCTCTCCAACGACGAAGTCGCCTTCATCGGCAGCTTGAGTTTCGAGACGCGGAAGCAATTCGGTCCGAGAACCAGCCTATCGCTTCTAACTAACTACGAGTATTTTTCTTATGCGCCACAGATGAAATATCTCGACGCCGATCCGCCGTCGCTGGGTAAGATCAATCAGACCCATATCGCCGACGACGATGCCCTCGCGATTCGCACCCAGCTCCGGTTGAATATCGGACTCGGTTCGTCGCAGCTCTACCAAGAGCCGATCAAATAGCTCTTACAGCTTCCGAATCGCCACCGTCTCGACTTCGTGGTCTGCGCCCTTGCGCAGGATCAGGTCCGCGCGCTGCCGCGTCGGCAGGATGTTCTCTTGCAGATTGACGAGATTGATGGTCCGCCAAATCGAGAGGCCGGTCGCCTTGGCCTCGTCCTCGGAGAGCGTCGCGTAACGGTGGAAATATGACGCCGGATCGCGGAACGCGGTTTGGCGTAAGCGCAAGAATCGCTCGACATACCAGCTCTCGACCATCTCCTCCGCCGCGTCGATATAGATCGAGAAATCGAAGAAGTCCGATACGAACGGGATGGCCTGGCCGTCCTTTGGCAGCTTCGCCGGCTGCAGCACGTTCAATCCCTCGACGATCACGATGTCCGGCCGGTCGAGTACGATGCCCTGATCGGGCAGAGTGTCGTAGATCAGATGCGAATAGACCGGAGCCTCGATCGGAGTCTTGCCGGACTTCAAGTCGGCTAAGAAATTCAGAAGCTTCGGCAGATCGTAGCTTTCGGGGAAGCCTTTCCGCCCCATCAGCCCGCGCTCTTCAAGAATGGCATTGCTGTAGAGGAAGCCGTCGGTCGGCACCAGATCGACTCTCGGATGGCTTGGCCAGCGCGCCAGCAGCGCCTGCAGCACGCGCGCCGTCGTGCTCTTGCCCGCGGCCACGCTGCCTGCAAGCCCGACGATGAAGGGCATCTTGCCGTCGCCCTTCCGCAGGAAGCGGGTCGTCAAACCATGCAGGCCCTGCGAGGCCTCGACATAAAGATTGAGCAGCCTCGACAGCGGCAAATAGATCTCGACCACTTCCGAAGTCGAAACCCGCTCGGTCAAGCCGCTCAGATTCTCGAGCTCGCTTTCGTCGAGCGGCATCGGCGTGTCGGCACGCAGACGCGACCAGTCCTCGCGGCCATAGACGATATAGGGAGAGAACGCGACGGAGGTCATGGGAGACCGTTGGGCTCAAACTTAGCGCGAGGCCCTGCGCTTCTTTTCCTCGAGACCGGACTCGCCCATGCGCCGCTCGAGCTCACGCAACACCTCTTCGATACCCACTCCGCGGCACTCCAGCACGACGAGCATATGATAGAGCAGATCGGCGGCCTCGCCGATCAGCGCGTCGTCGTCTTGCGCGATGGCGGCAATTGCCATCTCGACCGCCTCTTCGCCGAGCTTCTTGGCAGGCTTGATCGGCGCGCTGTCGATCAGCCGGCGCGTGTAGGATTCCTCCGGCTTCGACTTCCGTCTCGCCTTGATGGTCGCAGCCAGTCGATCTAGCACATCTGCATTGCTCATATCTTGGCTCATACACCTTGCGCGCCCGTGTTGGAATAGGCAGGGGTTCATTAATTGGGGGAAATGCTTACTTGCCCCTTTGGCGGGCAGGAATCGGGGTGATTGATAGTAAAATATCTAGCCGTCGAGCCGCACCGGTACGCCTGCCCCGGCCATGAAGCGCTTGGCCTCACCGATGGTGTGCTCGCCATAGTGGAAGATCGAAGCGGCAAGCACGGCCGAGGCGTGACCTTCGCGCACGCCATCAACGAGATCCTGCAGCGATCCAACACCCCCGCTGGCGATCACCGGCACTGTGACAGCATTGGCAATGGCGCTAGTGAGAAGAATATCGAAGCCCGCGCGGGTGCCGTCCCGGTCCATCGAGGTCAGCAGAATTTCTCCCGCGCCGAGTCCAACCACTTCCTCCGCATAGGCGATCGCCTCGATGCCGGTCGGCTCGCGCCCGCCATGGGTGAAGATCTCGAAGCGAGGCTTGTCGCCCTCGCCACTGACGCGCTTAGCATCGATGGCCACGACAATGCACTGCGCGCCGAATTTCTCCGCAGCCCGCCACACCAAATCGCGATCCTTGACCACCGCCGTATTGATCGAAACCTTGTCGGCGCCGGCTTCGAGCAGCTTTCTCACATCGTCCACGTCGCGCACGCCGCCGCCCACAGTGAGCGGCATGAAGCAGCACTCAGCGGTACGGCGGACCACATCGAGGATGGTGCCGCGCTTCTCGTGACTCGCAGTGATGTCGAGAAAGCAAAGCTCGTCGGCGCCGGCTTCGTCGTAAGCAGTCGCGGCCTCGACCGGATCGCCGGCATCGCGGAGATCGACGAAGTTGACGCCCTTCACCACGCGGCCGTCTTTAACGTCGAGACAGGGAATGACGCGGATTTTCAGCATGGATATTTCGTTCAGGCCGGCCTGCTGCCGCGGCGCACGCGATAAATGGTGTAGACGATCACTGCCAGGACGAGCCAGCCGAGCAGCAGCATGCCGCCGACCGGAATCGTATACAGCGATAGATAGGCCCATTGCTGCGTCTCGTAGATCCACTTGCCCTGATCCTCGCCGTTGACGATGCAAGGAATCGCGCGGGTGAACTCAACCTCGCAGCCGTGCCACCGCCCGTACCATTCCGCGCCCAAGCTGATTACGGTGGGCCACAGAGTAAAGATCAGGATCAAGACTAGAAGGATGATAAAGATAATTCGCGCGCGCATGGGGTTCAGGCCTCTTCCTGGCCTCGTTCTACACGCCTCGGTGCCAACAGCGCCAGCGCCTCGGCGGGATCGATCCTGCCGTCGTAAAGCGCCCGCCCCACGATCGCGCCTTCCAGCATCTTATATTGGGGCTTCAGCAAATTGCGCACATCCTCGATGGAAGCAAGGCCGCCACTCGCGATCACCGGGATCGAGGTGGCGCGGGCGAGCGTCGCCGTGGCCTCCAGATTGAGACCGGCAAGCACGCCGTCTCTGGCGATATCGGTATAGATGATAGCCGCGACGCCGGCGTCCTCGAATTCTCGTGCAAGATCAATTACCGTCATTTCGCTGGTCTCGGCCCAGCCCTCGACCGCAACCTTGCCGTCGCGCGCATCGATCCCCACCACAATGCAGCCAGGAAAATCGCGAGCCGCCTCACGCACCAGGGCAGGATCGCGCACCGCCACGGTACCGAGAATGACGCGGTCGATCCCCTTCTCCAGCCACATCACAATGGTGTCGAGATCACGAATGCCGCCGCCAAGTTGGATCGGAATATGAACGGCGTGCAGGATGTCCTCCACGGCCTTCTCATTCACCGGCTTGCCCTCGAAGGCGCCGTTGAGATCGACGATATGCAGCCATTCGAATCCTTGGCTCTCGAAAAGAAGCGCTTGCACCGCCGGATCAGCGTTGAACACCGTTGCGCTCTCCATCTCGCCCTGACGAAGACGCACGCAAGCGCCGTCTTTCAGATCGATAGCGGGAAACAGGATCACGGTTTCCACCGCAAGAAATTGGCGATCAGCGCGAGGCCGAGTTTCTGGCTCTTCTCGGGGTGGAACTGGCTGCCTGCCATGTTGTCCTTGGCGACGAAGGCCGTCACTGGCCCCGCATAATCGGTCGTGGCAACCAACGTCTCCGTTGCCGACGGCACGAAATGATAGGAGTGCACGAAATAGGCGTGAAGCCCTTTTTCGCCGGTCGGAATTCCCTCGAGCAGAGCATGCGGCCTCGCCACGCGAAGCGTATTCCAGCCCATGTGGGGGATCTTGAGTGAGGCATCTTTCGGCTCGATCCGCCGCACCTCGCCGCCGATCCAGCCAAGCCCCGCCGTGTTGCCATGCTCAAGCCCACGCTCGGCCATCAATTGCAGGCCGACGCAGATGCCGAGAAAGGGCCTCCCGTCGCGACGCACGGACTGTTCCAGCGCATCGATCATGCCGGGGATGTTCGCGAGCCCTTGTTTGCAATCGGCGAAAGCGCCGACCCCGGGCAGGACGACCCTCTCGGCCGAGAGGACCTCGCTTGGCTCCGCGGTGACTTTGATGCTCTGGCTCGTGCCGGCTTCGCGCGCGGCCCGCTCGAAGGCTTTGGCGGCGGAGTGGAGATTGCCGGAGCCGTAATCGATGATAGCGACGTGCACTTGTCTTAAGGCCTCGGGAATAGCCCGATGACCTCCTCTGCCTCGGTCGGTGCGGCTCCTGTTGTCGTCTTCCTCTTGGCGGGGCGCTCGGGCGGACGCGTCGATGTCTGCTCCGGCAGCCATGCGCGGAAGAAGGAAAGCTCTGCCGCCTCGCGGCTGCTTCCAATGGCGACGCCGAGCTGCCGATAACCTTTGCGCTCCAGCGCATAGCGCCTGAGGTCATTTGCCTCGAAGGCAAACAACAAGGAGAGCGCGATGGCGATCCAGCCCAGAAGATCGGCGCCGTTTTGGGCATAGGTCATGGCCCAGCCGAGCGCCCCATAGGCCGCGACATAGATCAGAAGCTCGATCCACATGCGGTGATAGAGGAGCCAGAAGGCTGGCACGACCAGCGCCGGCCACGAGATGCCGTCCTTGACGAAGTCGAGCCGTTCCGCCCGCGCCGATACATTTGGCGCTTCCGAAGCCGGCTCATAGACGTAATAGGCAGTCACGGGGCCTCACACTTGCTACCGAGGACGCAAAGAGCCTCAAAGCTGGCCTTTGGTCGAGGGCACGCGGCCCTCCTGCCTCGGGTCTATAGCGACCGCCTGGCGGAGCGCGCGCGCCAGCGCCTTATAGCAGGTCTCGGCAATATGGTGGCTATTCTCGCCGTAAAGCGTCTCGACATGCAGCGTAATTCCGGCGTTCTGGGCGAAAGCCTGGAACCACTCCCGGAACAGCTCGGTATCCATCTCCCCGATCTTCGAGCGGGTGAACTCGACCTTCCAGATGAGATAGGGGCGGCCCGAAACGTCCAGTGCCACCCTGGTCAAAGTCTCGTCCATCGGCAGATAGGCCGAGCCGTAGCGCGCAATGCCCTGCTTGTCGCCGAGCGCCTTGGCAAAAGCCTGGCCAAGCACGATGCCAGAATCCTCGGTGGTGTGGTGCTGGTCGATATGGAGGTCGCCCTCGGCCTTGAGCGTAATGTCGATCAAAGAGTGCCGGGCCAGCTGCTCGATCATGTGGTCGAGGAAGCCCACCCCGGTCGCGATGTCGTAGGCGCCGGTCCCGTCGAGATCGACGGCGCAAAAAATCGCGGTCTCCTTGGTGCGGCGCTCGACGGTGGCGCTGCGCTTCGACGCTGGTTTATTCGGTTTCTGCATGGGGTAAGCTTAACTCAAGCCTGTTAGCAATTCGCTTCTGGCGGGCTTATACGCCTTGGGGCTGCCTGGCGCCATGCCGGACGCATGTCTGAGCCTTGAATCTCAAGCCTTTCGTGCCAATATCGACCGTTCCGATGAGTAACGTCCCCTCCCCCGACACTTGGCATGGCACGACGATCCTGACCGTCCGCAAGGGTGGCAAGGTGGTGATAGCGGGCGATGGCCAGGTCAGCCTCGGCCAGACCATCATCAAGGCCGGCGCCCGGAAGGTGCGCCGCGTCGGCAGCGGCAACGTCATCGCGGGCTTTGCTGGCTCGACGGCCGACGCCTTCACCCTGTTCGAGCGCCTGGAATCGAAGCTCGAGCGCTTTCCCGACCAGCTCAAGCGGGCTTGCGTCGAGCTTGCCAAGGATTGGCGCACCGACCGCTATTTGCGGCGGCTGGAGGCCATGATGCTGGTGGCAGACACCGATGAAAGCCTGGTCCTTACCGGCACCGGCGACGTGCTTGAGCCTGACGACAACGTCATGGGCATCGGCTCCGGCGGGGCCTATGCCCTGGCTGCGGCTCGTGCGCTGCTTCCCACCGACCTCGATGCCGAGACGATTGCACGCAGGGCCATGGCCATTGCTGCCCAAATCTGCGTGTACACCAATGACAACGTTGTCATTGAGAGCCTCGATTCCAAGAAATGAGCTCATTCTCCCCCCGCGAGATCGTGTCCGAACTTGACCGGCACATCATCGGCCAGCGCGACGCCAAGCGCGCCGTCGCCATTGCCTTGCGCAATCGCTGGCGCCGGCAGCAACTCGACGAAGAGATGCGCGAGGAGGTTCTGCCGAAAAATATTCTCATGATCGGCCCGACCGGCGTCGGCAAGACCGAGATCTCCCGCCGCCTGGCCAAGCTCGCCGGCGCGCCTTTCATCAAGGTTGAGGCGACCAAGTTCACCGAGGTCGGTTATGTCGGCCGCGACGTCGATCAGATCATCCGCGATCTGCTTGAGGCCGGCATCGGCTTGGTGCGCGACTCCAAACGCAAAGAGGTCGAGGCCAAGGCGCAGATCAATGCCGAGGAGCGCGTCATCGATGCGCTGGTCGGCGCCAATGCGGCGCTCACGACGCGCGATGCTTTTCGCAAGCGCCTGCGCAGTGGCGAGCTCGACGACAAGGAAATCGAGATTCAGGTTGCGGACACCGGCGGCGGTATCCCGTCTTTCGAGATTCCGGGCATGCCCGGAAGCCAAGTCGGCATGATCAATTTGAGCGAAGTCTTGGGCAAGGCGCTCGGCAACCGCACCAAGCCCCGCCGCATTAATGTGCACGACAGCTTCGCAATTCTCCTGGCCGAGGAATCCGACAAGCTGATCGACAACGACACCATCATTCAGGACGCGATCCGAAACGTCGAGAATAACGGCATCGTCTTTCTCGACGAGATCGACAAGATTTGTGCGCGCTCGGAGCGCGTCGGCGCCGATGTCAGCCGTGAAGGCGTGCAGCGCGATCTTCTCCCGCTGATCGAAGGCACCACCGTCGGCACCAAATACGGGCCGGTCAAGACCGACCACATCCTCTTCATCGCCTCGGGCGCGTTCCATCTTGCTAAGCCCTCGGACCTATTGCCGGAACTGCAAGGTCGGCTTCCCATTCGTGTCGAGCTCCGCGCCCTCACCCGCGACGATTTCCGCCGCATCCTCACCGAGCCGAAGGCTTGCCTGATCCGGCAATATATCGCGCTGATGAAGACCGAAGGCGTCGACCTCGAATTCACCGACGACGCCATCGAGGCCATTGCCGATATTGCGGTCGAGGTGAACACTAATGTCGAGAATATCGGCGCCCGCCGTCTCTGCACGGTGATGGAGCGCATTCTCGACGAGATTTCCTTCGACGCCGCCGACAAATCCGGCGAGAAATTCGTGATCGACGGCGCCCATGTCCGCGACCATGTCGGCGAGCTCGCCAAGAACGCGGATCTATCGAAGTTTATTTTGTAGCTGCAGAGTAGCTTACAGCTTCCGCAGCCGCACATAGAGCGCGCCTTCGCCGCCGAGGCGGCGTGGCGCTTGCGAGAAGCTGACCACGATGGAAGCGAATTTCGGATCGCTCAGCCATTGCGGCACGGCTTGGCGCAGCACGCCGCGCGCCTCCTCTTCATAGAAGCTCTTGGCCGCTTCTTGGCTGGCGCCCTTGCCGGTGATCACCAGCACATGCCGGTAGTCCTTGCCTTGTGCCGATTTCAAAAATCTCCGCAGCGCCGCGTGCGCGTCGCGCTGCCGCATGCCGTGAAGATCGAGTTTCGCTTCGACCTCGACACGTCCCTTCTCTAACCGTCGCGTTGTTTGCCGATCGAGCTCAGCGCGGTGCGGGAGCGGAGACGCCTTCGGCTTGGGCGCCACCAGAGGCCTCGCCGCTTCCGGCTTCGGAGCGTGATGCGACCGCTCAGGTTTGAGGGATATCGGCTTTACGCGCGCCTGCTTGCGCTTGCCGAGCGGTGTTGCGGTCTCGGCGACTCGTGCCCACAGCGCGTGGTCCTCATCGTCGCTCTTGCCCCTCTTGCTCATCGCCTCCGCCCCGGTTTACCGTCTCACTCTCGCGGAATAAGGATAAAGAACCTTGCATCTTGGCGAGCCGACCCGGCAAGTGCTCCCGCGACCTCGCCCGAACCGAAGAAAATGTCGCCACGTTCAGGACCAGCGATCGCCGAGCCGACGTCTTGCGCGATCATCAATCGCTGGAATGGCCGCCCCTCTTCATCCCTTAGCCCCGGCGCCGCGACGAAGATTGGCGTGCCCAGGACATGATAGGAGGCATCGACGGCAAGGCTTCTCCCAGGCGTCAGCGCCACGCCTTCCGCCCCGATCGGCCCCGCCTCCATCTCATGCGCCCAGAGCTCGCGGAAAAAGATATACGAGCGGTTCTCCAGCATAAGCCGCCTCGCCCGTTCGGCATCGGCCCGGAGCCAAGCCTTGAGAGCGTCCATCGACGCCGCGTCACGAGCCAACTCGCCACGCTCCACCAGCAGCTTGCCGATCGAGGTGTAGGGGTATCCGTTCTTGCCGGCATAGCTCAGCCGCGTTGTCGAGCCGTCGCTCAAGCGGACCAGCCCAGACCCCTGCACCTGCAGGAAGAACAGCTCCACGGGATCGTCGAGATAGAGCAGCTCGAGGTCCTGCCCCTCCAAGGCACCAGCCTCGATGTCCTCGCGCGTGTAGTAGGGCACGAACTCATTGCCGTCCCGCCGCATTGCGGTCAGCTGCTCGTTGAAGCGCGCCCGGTATGTATCGGGGACCAGGGTCACGAGATCGTCCGGGCGGCGATAGACCGGGATCTGAAACGCGCCGACTCGCTCCCGCGAGCCGCGGACTTCCGGTTCGTAATAGCCCGTGACAAACCCTGAGGAGCT
>JANWJA010000089.1 GCA_025449615.1 Methyloceanibacter sp. | reverse complement strand
GGCAAGGATATTCTTCCTTGTCCTCGCGCATGAAGCGGCCAAGCACGCGGATCGGGACGCGTCGATATCTTCGCCTGTCGGGAACAAGCTGGGCTAACGAGCGGATAGACTTGGCGTGCGGGGTAGACGCTTGGGGACGCATCGCCGTAAGGGGCTCAGACGTGGCCAGTTGGTGAAGATTGACGGTGGACATGTGTGGCCTGCTCGCGGAACGCCCTTCAATTTGGGTGCCGAGAGCGGGCACACCTAGTCGTGGGACGGTTAACCTCGCAAGACTTGCGCTCTTGAGGTTAAAGAACGTCTAAGTCGACGGTAGTACGATCAAGATTAATCAGCCGGAGGATGTAGTTAGCCTTGCTAGTCGAGGCCGCCTTGGTAGACGCGGAAGCGGTGCCGGACAGAGCGCACAAGATCGGTGGCACTTAAAGGCCTGTCGATCATGGGTTTTGGTGCAGGCGGGTGCTGGTCCTCGTCCTGGTCCGCGGCAGGCCAGTGCAATTCGAGTTTGGCAATTTCGCAATGGCGGAGCGGTGTGGTCCCGAGCCAGAACGGCGGATCGAAGGCGCTCATGGACCCGAGAATTCGATTAACCGTGTTCCCAGTATGGATCAGCGGCAGCAGGATCATTTCGAATTTCACATGGCGGTGGGCTTCGGTATAGGCATCGAATTGAACCTCGCCCATCGCAGCATCGCGATAGACAGACCGAAGTAAAGCGGCGAGTGAATCACGATCTTCCGTGCCAAATAGGCTCAAAAGATCGCTGCCTCTCAGTTCCTTACCGAATTGCGCGCAGATTTTGGTGCCGACCAAGCGAAAGCGGCATCCCGGCACGCCGACATGCTCGGCGATAAAGGTTTCCGGCAAGACCGACGCGATCTGACCGGGCTCGATTTCGAAACGGCGGGGCGCAATACGGCCATTGCGTACGCGATCCCAATACGCGTAAAGCTGCCTACTCGTACTCTGCTGCATATCCCACCCGGGCGAACGCTACATCGTGATTAACAGCCCGCCCAAGCCTTCACCGCCGCAAGGTAAACATCCCGCTTTGGCGCAAGGTACGGACCGACGGGCATAACAAAGCAGGGAGCGTGCCAGCGTTGCCGCGCCTGTTTGTGCCGCGGGTCGGGAGAAGGTCTGAGAGGAGTAGGGGTCGCCGATGTCAGCAGAGCAGCCGATCTTTAACGTGCCAAAGGGGGTAGTTGCGGCGAGCGCGATCATGGTCGCCGTGCAGCTCGTTCTCGGCTTTCTTCCCGATGATGCGGCGCTCTATGTCGTTCGGCTGCTCGCCTTCATCCCGGCGCGGTATAGCGGAGCCGCGGCGGAGCTCCCGGGCGGCTATATTGCCTGCGTCACCTCCTTCGTCACCTACATGATTGTGCATGCCGGCTGGGTTCATCTCTTGGTGAATCTTGCCTGGATGGTTGCTTTTGGCAGCGGAGTGGAGAGACGGATCGGGGAAACCAGGTTCTTCGCTTTCTCCATTCTTTGCGGTATCGCCGGCGCGCTGACGCATCTGGCGCTCCATTTCGGCGAGATGGCGCCGGTGGTCGGTGCGTCCGCTGCGATTTCAGGACAAATGGCTGCCGCGCTCAGGGTGGTGTTCGGGGACCGAAGCGGCGGCAGGCTCGACTTCGCTCGCTCGGCCTTGCCCAGCCTCGGGCAAAGCCTCACCGATCCACGCATGATCCTCATCATCGCGATCTGGGCCGGGCTGAACCTCGTCTTCGGTCTCGGAGCGGTGAGCATGGGTGGCGTCGAGGGAGAGATCGCCTGGGAAGCACATGTCGGCGGCTTCCTGTTTGGCTTATTGTTCTATGGCTTCTTCGATCATGTTGGTGCGGCGCGAGAAGATAAGGTTGCGCTGCAATAGATCGTTTCCGATTCGAATCATTCTTGCGCGCGGCGGCGTGTGAGGACAGAATGTCGCAGGGGTAAGCGGGACGGAGTTCCCGCGCCTTCGGAGGAAACGAGCATGAACGTAGCCACAATTTTGAAGTTGAAGGGCCGTGACGTCCTGACCGCGAGGCCAGACATCCCCCTCATGGAAATCGCGGCTCTGCTCGGCAGTCACCGTATCGGTTGCATCGTTATCGTCGACGAGGATGGCAAAGTCGCCGGCATCGTGTCGGAGCGCGACATCGTGCGCGTTGTTGGGAGTGAAGGCCCTGAGGCACTCAATGAGCCGGTCGAAACTTGCATGACAAAGACCGTCGTCACCTGCCGCGAGGCCGATACGATCGACCGCCTGATGTCGGAGATGACATCACACCGCTTCCGTCACATGCCGGTGGTCGAGAGGGGACGGCTTATCGGCCTCGTCTCGATCGGCGATGTGGTTCGGATGCGGATCGCGGAGGCCGAGATGGAAGCCGCGGCGATGCGACAGTACATCGCCACGGGCTGAGACTCGATCCAAGAAGGAGAAGACGCTTCGAACGCGCTGCGTTTGAGGTGCGTCTCAGGCTGCGAGCGCGCGCATCGCTGCAATGATTTCGTCGAGATGTTTCTCTGCCGCCCTGGCGCCGAGCGCAATGGTGTCGGAGGCCAGATGGAAGTCGAAGAGTTTGACGCCTCCAACCTTCGGCGCGATGAGGATGTCCGGTGGGTCGCCTGCAAGCCGCGAACGCGCGATGCGGTCCTGGGTGATATTGATGGCATCCATCATCACCGCAGAGATTCCAGGCGCGCCGCTGCCCCGGCCAAAGATTTGCCGATGCAGCAGATGTACGGCGGCGCGGCCATTGCCTTCAGGCAGTTCTTGATCCTCGAGCGCCATCGGCGTCTCGGCGAACGCATCCTGGTCGTGGATGATGCTACCCCTGCCGAAGACGTCGCCGCTCAAATTCACCGCGATGACGATACGCGCGCCGAGCGCACGGCACACCGAAACAGGAACGGGATTAACGAGCGCGCCGTCGATCAGCCAGCGGCCATTGATCTGAACGGGGCGGAAGATACCGGGCAAGGCAAAAGAGGCTTTCAGCGCATTCACCAGGCTGCCTTTGTTGAGCCAGACCTCGTGACCGCTACCGAGCTCGGTCGCAACCGCAACGAATCTGCGATCGAGTTTCTCGATGGCGAACTCGCGCAAATGGCCCTCGAGCCGATTGCCGAGGCGCTGTCCGGTGATGAGGCCGGAGCCGCCGAAATTGAAATCGAGGAAACCGAAGATGCGGCGGCGCGTCAGTCCCAGCGCGAAATCTTCGAGCTCGCCGAGCTTGCCCGTGACATAGCAGGCGCCTGCGACCGCGCCCATAGAAGTGCCGGCAACGATGTCGGGCTCAATGCCGGCCTCAAGCAGGGTCTTCAGCACGCCGATATGGGCCCAGCCCCTGGCCGCTCCGCCCCCAAGCGCAATGCCGATTTTCGGTCGTGCCATGCGGTTCATAGTTCCTTTGCCGGGCTGGGTAGCAGTCCAGGCTTGATCGGTTCTAGGCTATGCCAGGCCATAACAATGACGCTAGCAGGAAGGCTTTAAGGTTCCCTTGCGGCAGGAGCGTGACCATAGACGGCCTCGGGATCGAACAGTTTTTCGCCCTCGACGAAGTGCATGGCGGGGAGGGCGCCTGAGGAGGAGGAGTCGCCTAGGGGGACCGCCCGATAGAAGCAGGAGCGGCGACCGGTATGGCAGCTCGCTTCGACACCCAGCAACTCGACCTTGAGCCAGATCGCATCCTGATCGCAATCAGTGCGGATTTCGACGACACGCTGCGCGTTGCCGCTCTCCTCGCCCTTGCGCCATAGCTTGTTGCGCGACCGGCTCCAGTAATGCGCTTCGCCGGTCTTCAGCGTAAGCGCCAGCGCTTCGTCATTCATATAAGCGAGCATCAGCACCTCGCCGGTTTTTGCCGAGGTGGTGACCACAGGCACCAAACCGTCGGCATCGAAGCGGGGCGTGAACACCGTCCCGCTTTCGATGTCGGCTGCAGTGCCGGGTTTGGGAAAAAAAGCAGATTTCGTCACCGCGATATGTCCTTCGCGGCCATCGCGTTCAAGAGCGGCCGCGTTCTGTGGCAAGCATCATGAAGCGAGCCTGCTGGGCAGGATCCTCCTTGAAGATGCCGGTGAACTGCGTGGTGATGGTTGCCACGTCCGGCTTCTTCACGCCACGGATCGACATGCATTGATGCACGGCCTCGATCATCACCGCGACGCCTTTCGGTTTCAGCGCCTTGTCGATGGTCTCGGCGATCTGGGCGGTCATCGTCTCTTGCGTCTGCAGGCGGCGCGCGAAGACCTCGACCACGCGGGCAAGCTTGGAGATGCCGACGACCCGGTCGGTCGGGAAGTAAGCGACATGCGCCCTGCCGATAAAGGGGATCATGTGGTGCTCGCAATGGGAATGCAGTTCGATATCGCGCAGCATGACGATGTCGTCATAGCCGGCAACCTCGTCGAATGTGCGCGAGAGCACCTCCATCGGATCCTCGTGATAGCCCGCGAAGAATTCATCATAGGCGCTCGTCACCCGCTTCGGGGTGTCGCGCAAGCCCTCGCGCTGGGGATCATCTCCGGCGTAAGCGATCAGGGTGCGAACGGCCTCTTCGGCCTCCTCGCGGGAGGGCCGCACGATGCGCGGACCGCGGTCGGTCTCCTTTTGAGCCCGGGTCGGCAGTTTCTTCACCGTGGCATCCATGAGGGGTTCCTCACCTTCAAAACGCGCAAAAAGACCTGCCGGTTCTCGGCTAGGGATCGACGTAGTATACCGGGATCGTAAAGGGTTCGAGCCGATATTTCGCCGCGTCCGGAAAAGTGCGGCAGCGGTGCATATATAATGCGTGAGTTTCGCCTGCAAGGCGAGGGTTACAACGGAATTTGAAGTCCATGAGCCTGCCCAAAGACATCTACAGCCAACGCATCCTGGAGCTTGCGGCCTCGATCCCTAGGACGAGGCGGCTCACGCGCCCCGAGGCCATGGCGACGGCGCATTCGAAGCTTTGCGGCAGCACGGTGACGGTCGACCTCACCATGAAGGGGGACGTCGTCACCGATTACGGCCAGACTGTCAGGGCCTGCCTGCTGGGCCAGACCTCGGCGTCGGTGATGGGCCGAGAGGTCGTGGGCTCGAGCGCGGCGGAACTTCGGGCCGTGGGTGCCCAGATGCGGAAGATGCTGAAAGAGGGTGGACCGGCCCCTTCGGGGCGCTGGGCCGATTTGGCCGTGCTGGAGCCGGTTCGCGACTACAAAGCCAGGCACGCCTCGACGCTTCTCGTGTTCGACGCGGTGGAGAACGCCATCGCCGAGATCGAGGCGGAGCGCAACCAACATCCAAAGTCCGCGCGCGAGGTCCCGACACCTCCGGCGTGAATGCGGTTATCAACTGGAGCAATTGATGCAAGACACCTCGGACAAGAAGAGCCCGTGGCTGGATCCGGCCAGCGTGAAGCCCAGGCTCGGTAGCATCTACCCATCGCCCTTCGGCGAGAAGCTTGCCGGCCGCGAGAAGCGCGCGCTCGGCGATCCGCTCGGCCTCAGTCAATTCGGCGTCAATCTGGTGACACTGGCGCCCGGGAGTTGGTCGTCGCAGCGACACTGGCACACCAACGAAGATGAGTTCATCTATGTGCTGGAGGGCGAGGTGACGCTCGTCACCGATGGCGGCGAGACATTGCTTGGGCCGGGCATGGCGGCAGGTTTTCCGGCGGGGAAGCCTGATGGGCATCATCTTATCAATCGAAGCGGTAGGCCTGCACGCTATCTCGAGGTCGGTACCCGGGCGGATACCGAAGTGGCTCAGTACAGCGACATCGACATGGTGGCGAGGAAAGAGGGCGGCCGCTTCGTCTTCATGCACAAGAATGGCGAGCCTTACGCATGAGCCTTCTCGCGCGCCTGACCAAGGCTCCGTTGCTCGGCGCCATCGCGCTTTACCGGCTGACGCTGTCGCCGTTCGTTGGCACGGACTGCCGGTACCTGCCGACCTGTTCGGGCTATGCACGCGAGGCAATCGAGACGAATGGCGCCTGGAAGGGCGGCTGGCTCACGCTTGCGAGGCTGTGCCGCTGCCATCCTTGGGGCGGCCACGGTCTCGATCCGGTGCCTGATCTCAGGGCCGAGCATCACCCATTCGCGCCGTGGCGCTATGGGCGGTGGCGCACAAACCCAGGTGACGAGCGCGCCGTTTCCGGCTAAAAGCTGGCGCGGATAACACCCAAGCTTCTTACCTGCGCCGGTACGCAGGAGTGAGAGGAGAGAAATTCATGTCGCAAATCTCCCTGACATTTCCCGATGGATCAAAGCGCGGCTTCGAGGCCGGCGTGACGGGCAAAGACGTCGCCGAGTCGATCGCCAAGTCCCTCGCCAAGAAGGCGGTGGCCGTCAGTCTCGACGGCAAGCTTCGCGATCTCGGCGCGCCAATCAAATCAGATGCTGCGATCCGCATCCTGACCCGAGACGATCCGGCCGCGCTCGAGCTGATCCGGCATGATGCCGCGCATGTGATGGCGCAAGCCGTGCAGGAGCTCTATCCCGGCACGCAAGTCACGATCGGTCCGGTGATCGAGAACGGCTTCTATTACGATTTCGCCCGTGATGAGCCGTTCACGCCGGACGATCTGCCTAGGATCGAGGCGAAGATGCACGAGATCATTGCGCGCGATAAACCATTCACGTGCGAGGTCGTCGATCGCGACGACGCCAAGGCGCTCTTCAAGAAGAAGGGCGAGGAGTTCAAGCTCGAGCTGATCGATGCCATCCCCAAAGGCGAGGAGGTCAAGCTCTACGCCCAAGGCGATTGGCTGGATCTTTGCCGCGGACCTCACATGACTTCGGTCGGCAAGGTCGGCAAGGGCTTCAAGCTCTTGAAGATCGCCGGCGCCTATTGGCGGGGCGATTCCAACCGGCCGATGCTCCAGCGGATCTACGGCACGGCGTGGGCGAGCGAAGAGGACCTTGCCGCCTATCTCCACCAGCTCGAAGAGGCCGAGAAGCGCGACCATCGTCGCCTCGGCCGCGAGATGGATATGTTCCACTTTCAAGAAGAGGCGCCGGGCGCGGTGTTCTGGCACGCCAAAGGCTGGTCCCTGTTCCAGACGCTGATAGCCTATATGCGGCGGCGCCAGCTCGCCTGGGGATATCACGAGGTCAATTCGCCAGACATGATGGAGAAGTCGCTCTGGGAGCAGTCGGGCCATTGGGAGAAGTTCGCCGAGAACATGTATATCGCCGAGACTCCGGACGAACGCATCTATTGCTGCAAACCGATGAACTGCCCGGGCCATGTGCAGATTTTCAAGCACGGTCTCAAGAGCTATCGCGATCTCCCCTTACGCATCGCCGAGTTTGGCAAGGTGCACCGCTATGAGCCATCAGGGGCGCTGCACGGACTGTTGCGCGTGCGGCACTTCACGCAAGACGACGCGCATATTTTCTGCACCGAGGAGCAGATCACCGAGGAGTGCGTGAGGCTGAACGAGCAGCTGCTGTCGATCTATCGCGATTTCGGCTTCACCGATGTCCGCATCAAGTTCTCCGACCGTCCGGAGAAGCGGGTCGGCGCCGATGAGGTCTGGGACAAGGCGGAGGCCGCGCTCAAGCGTGCGGTTGAGGCCGCCGGACTTGAGTACGAGCTCAACCCAGGCGAGGGCGCTTTTTACGGGCCGAAGCTGGAATATGTCTTGCGCGATGCTATCGGCCGCGATTGGCAGTGCGGCACCATCCAGATCGATTTCAATATGCCGATGCGGCTCGGCGCGTTCTATATCGGGCCGGACGGGGAGAAGAAGGTGCCGGTGATGATTCACCGCGCCATGTTCGGCTCGCTGGAACGCTTCACCGGCATTCTGATCGAGCATTATGCCGGGCACCTGCCGCTCTGGCTTGCACCGGTTCAAGTCGTGGTGGCGACGATCGTCTCCGATGCCAACGACTATGCGAGCGAGGTGCTGGCGAAGCTCGAGGCAGCCGGCATTAGGGCCGAGACCGATCTCCGCAACGAGAAGATCAACTACAAGGTCCGCGAGCACGCGCTCGCCAAGGTGCCGGTGTTGTTCGTGGTGGGAAAGCGCGAAGCGGAGGAGAAGACGGTTTCAATTCGGCGCCACGGCCAGCAAGATCAAGAAGTGCTGCCCTTGGATAAAGCCGTCAGCGCAATTGCGGCCGCAGCAGCACCCCCGGATTGAGCAGCGGGCCGCTGGGGGTTGGTTGCGGCGAGCCGTCGAAGGCGGCGCCGGTATCGGCACCAGGAATGAGGTCAGGCGTCGCTTGAACGTCGGCGGGCGGTTCGGGATTTGTGATGGCGCGGAGCGCCTCGGCGGATGTCGGTCCGGCTTCGACGACCACCTCGATCTGTTTCGGCTGCCCTGTCTCCACACTGAATTTGCTGGTGTAGCTCAGGCCGCCATGGCGAGCGACCACCGCATAATTGCCGGCGGCGAGAATATGGGTGGGCAGCGCCCCGGTGGTCTCTTTCACCATGTCGCCGGCTGCGGTGAGAACGCTCCATTGCGTATCGGCAAGCGCCTCGCCACCTGCATCCTGCACCAGCTTGAAGGTGATGGCGGCGGCGGCATGTTTCACGGTTGCCTCGGTGAGCTTGCCTGGCTCGACGGTCACGTCGGCGCGGACGGCGGCATTGGCGTCGCCATAAAGGCTGACAATGTGATAGGCGCCGGCATTGAGCCTGATGGTAAGGCCGGGCTTGGCGTTGCCGAGAATGGTGCGGCGATTGCCGAATTGGTCCTCTTCGTCCGACATGATGTCGAAATGGACCGCACCCGCGGGGAGCGGATTGTTGTCGGCGAGAGCGGCGGACAGTCGCAAGGCCCCGGTATTGAGAACGAAGGTCTCCTCGATGGAGCGGCCGCTTTCAACCTTGATTTGCTTGGTGATGTTGGAAAGCCCGTAGGCGGCGTTGACGAGATAATCACCGGGCATCAGCCCC
This sequence comes from Methyloceanibacter sp., assembly GCA_025449615.1. The sequence goes on along the minus strand of JANWJA010000089.1, from coordinate 8,642 downwards.
GTGGTGGGCATGGCTTCGCGCAACGTGCTGACGAGTTTTCGACCGCCGTTGAGTCCTGACTCTGTCGAGTAGACCCGCCAAGTCAGTCCGCCTTGAAGCTTGGGTCCGGCTTCCGTCAGCATCGCCTTGAAGGTGACAGGGACGGGATGGGCCGGCATTGTCGGCGCTGGCGCTGTGGTCACGGCAGGCTTTGCCCCGGCGGCGTTGGGTACTGGCGGGGGCGCAGCAGATTTTTGAATATCGGACTGGCCCGGTGAAGCGGTGGCCGTCGCGGCGCGCGCGCCAGAGTTTGGTGGTGCCGGGGCGGCCAGGGGGATTTCGTCGCCGCCGGCATCATCGGGATCGCGCGCGGATGCGTTGGGGGGCAGGGCCGCGACAGTATCGGGAGCGGAGTTCGGAGCGGCTATGGCATTGGGCGTTGCAACGGCGACCGGAGCCGGAGCTTGCGGTTTGCCTGATGCGATATCGAGCAAGGTGGTGAGCCCTTGCTTCAATTCGTCGGCGTTGGCTGCGGTAACGAAGGTACCGCCTGTCTTCTCGGCGATGCAGGTGAGCGGCGCGAGCGTCTGCATCGCATTCGCATCGTAAGCGAGGACGTGGATTCGCATTTGCGGCGACTTCTTCTTCAAGAGTTCGGCGGTTCCGCAAAAATCCGCCTTGCAGCTATCGCCTGCACCAACCATGAGCACGATGTCGCGCTTGACGTCTTGGGGTGCGCCGATCCTCGCGGCCTCCGTCATGGCCGCTGCGATCGGCGACTGGCCCTTCGGCCTGATCTTGTCGAGGAACTTGCTTTGCGTCTTGGAGGTCAGCTCGCCCGGCTTCGCCAAGGTTTGTGTATCGGCACAATTCGATGTCTGGCGGTGACCGTAGGCGACGAGGCCGAAGGAGAGGCGATCTTCGTAGGTGGGGAGCGCCTCGACCAGCACGGAGCGCGCGATGGCAAGCTTAGTTGTTGCGCCGTTCTTGTCGCCCATCGCTTTGGACGCGTCGAGCACCACGACCACGCTGCTCAAGCTTGTGGGCGCCCCTTGCGGCTTGGTCTCGGCGAAGGCCGCCATTGCGAGCAACATTGAGGGCATGAGCAAAAGCCCAAAGCCGGCGCAGCGTTTCCCCCGCATGCCCTTGCTCCAAAATTAGCCGTCCGCAACAACTTATAGCGGCTTTCCGGCGGTAGAATCCTAGCGAAATTCGGTTAGGAGTGCGGCGGATTTGGGGTGGCCAGCCAGCCCCGATTTGGCCAATTGGGGCATTGTTGGGCGGCTCCAATCGCGATAGGGGATGGCTTCCTTGCCACGTCGAGCCTCACCCGTCATGTCCAATGAAGCCCTTGATCTTCTGCTTACGCGCCGTTCGGTCTCGGCCAACGCGCTCAGTGAGCCAGGTCCAAACGAGGAGCAGTTGCGGCAGATCCTGACTGCCGCTTCCAGAGTTCCCGACCACAAGAAGCTCGCTCCGTGGCGCTTCATTCTCTTTCAGGGCGACGCGCGCAAGGCGTTCGGTGCGGTGCTGGCAGAGGCTTGCCGGGTAGAAGAGAAAGACCCCAGTGCGTTTCGCCTGGAGACCGAGGCCGCCCGTTTCTTACGCGCGCCGACCGTAATCGCGGTCATCTCACGCGTGGTGCCCACTCCTGGCGCTCCCGAATGGGAACAGATTCTCTCCGTTGGTGCCGCGTGCCAAAACACGATCCTTGCCGCGACGGCGCTCGGCTTCGGCGCACAATGGATCACCGAATGGTATGGCTATAGCGAGACAGTGTGCCAAGCCCTGAAGCTCGCGCCGAATGACCGCGTGGCGGGGTTCGTCTATATCGGCACGGCGAAGGAGAAGCCTGACGAGCGCGAGCGGCCTGCACTCGCCGACATCGTTTCAGTTTGGACGTCCGCCAAGGATCAGTAGCTGAACTGCTCAGACAGGATGCGCTCGGCGAGGCTGTGGCCGGGATCGAACATCATATAGATGTCGATGCCGGACTCTTCCTTGACCTCGACCGCGACCACATTGCGGAACTCGGTATGGTCGGCCACTGCGCTTGTCGGCCGCTTGTCGGCTTCGACCACTTCGATCAGGACGGTGGCGACATTGGGCAAAAGCGCGCCACGCCAGCGCCGCGGGCGGAACGGGCAGATCGGCGTGAGCGCGAGTAGCGGCGCATTGATGGGAAGGATCGGCCCGTGCGCGGAGAGATTATAGGCCGTGCTCCCGGCCGGGGTCGAAACCAGCACGCCGTCGCAGATCAGCTCGCCCATCCTGAGCCTGCCGTCGACGATGATCCTGAGCTTTGCCGCCTGGTAGGTTTGCCGGAACAACGAGACTTCGTTGATGGCGAGCGCCTGGTGCATGGCGCCATCGAGGTCGGTCGCGACCATGCGGAGCGGATGGATGATGCTCATTTCAGCGGCCTCGAGGCGCTCAACCAACCCGTCTTCGCTATAGTCGTTGAGAAGGAAGCCGACCGAGCCGCGGTTCATGCCATAGATCGGGATGCGGCTATTGAGGTGACGGTGCATGGTCTGCAGCATCAACCCGTCGCCGCCCAGCGCCACGATAGCATCAGCGGTCTCCGGGGCGACATTGCCGTAGCGCTCAACGAGGGCCTCGCGGGCGGCCATCGCCTCTTTGGTCTCGCTCGCCACGAAGGCGATATTTAGAAAACGTCCCATGACATCAGCTCAATACTTGGAGCCGGTTAAGATAGCGGGCACTATAAGAAGGACAGAGCTTAAGATTGCAAGCTTTGTCGAGCAAAGGCAGCATGGTGAATAAATGGCAAGCGGCGACGATCCGGTTCTGATCTATACGACCTTCCCTTCGATCGAGGATGCGAAGCGGGTTGGGGCGGTTCTGGTCGAGGCCAGGCTCGCGGCTTGCGTCAACATCTTTCCGGGCATGGTCTCGATCTTCGAATGGAAGGGAAAGCGCGAGGAAGCGAACGAAGCTGCCATGATCATCAAGACCCGGGCCGCGCTGGTCGAGGGGGTTATCGCAGAGGTGAAGCGGCTCCATCCTTACGAGGTGCCGGCGCTGCTCGTGTTGCCCACGGAAGGCGGTAGCGCCGAATATTGCCGCTGGATCGCGGAACAGACGAACAGCCAGGTCCTGCCATGAGCGGTGGCAAGCTCGTGCTCGCCATCGATCAGGGCACGACGAGCACCCGCGCGATTGCCTTCGACGAGGAAGGGCGCCCTCGCGCCGCCGCACAGAGGCCGCTCACGCAATATTTTCCGGCGCCAGGCCTCGTCGAACATGATCCAGAGGAGATTTGGCGCTCGGTGCTGGAGGTATGCCGAGAGGTGTTGCGCGAAACCAAACGAGAGGCGATCGCAGCGATTGGCATCACCAATCAACGCGAGACGACGCTGCTCTGGGAGCGGGCGACTGGGCGGACGCTCGGCAGCGCCATTGTCTGGCAGGACCGTCGCACCGCCGATCTCTGTGCGACGCTGAGGGACGAGGGTTGGGGACCGCATGTCGCGGAATCTACGGGGCTCGTCATCGATCCCTATTTCTCCGCAACCAAGCTTGCCTGGCTGTTGGATACAGTTCCCGACGCGCGGGAGAGGGCCCTGCGCGGTGAACTTTGCTTCGGCACGGTCGATGCCTTTCTTCTGTTCAAATTGACGGGCGGCCTTCACGCGACGGACGCGAGCAACGCTGCGCGGACCATGCTCTACGACATCAAGGACGGTTCATGGGACAAGCGTCTGCTCGATCGGCTCCAGATCCCCGAAGAATTGCTTGCCGGGGTGCGCGACAGCCAAGGCACATTCGGTGAGACGGCGATCGAACATTTCGGCGCGGCGCTTCCCATTACCGGCGTGCTCGGCGATCAGCAGGCCGCGGCCTTCGGCCAAGCCTGCTTTTCGCCGGGCGCGTTGAAGGCGACCTATGGAACCGGCTGCTTTGTCGTCGCCAATAGCGGCGACACCAAAGTGCAATCGGCCTCGCGCATGCTGGCGACGATTCTCCATCAACGCGAAGGCCGGCGGACTTATGCGCTCGAAGGCGCGATCTTCATGGCCGGCGCCACGGTGCAATGGCTCAGAGACGGGCTTGGCGTCATCGACTCGGCTGAGCAGAGCGAAGAACTCGCGCGACGCTCCGACCCAGACTCAGGCGTCTATCTCGTTCCGGCCTTCCAGGGACTGGGCGCCCCGTTCTGGGATAGCGGCGCGCGAGCCGCGATCCTCGGTATGACGCGAGCCTCGACCAAGGCCGACATCGTGGCGGCAGGGCTCGAGGCCGTCGCCTTCCAGACCCGCGATCTACTCGAGGCTATGGCCAAGGACATGGCGGTGAGCGGGCTGCCGGCGCCGGAGACGGTTCGGGCCGATGGCGGCATGACCGCAAATCGGTGGTTCATGCAGCGGCTCGCCGACATTTTACAGAAGCCGGTGGAGTCCGCGTCGATGGCCGAAACCACGGCTCTCGGCGCTGCCTACATCGCCGGTCAGGCGATCGGGTTTTATGGTGACGACACCGAGCTTGCCGCCCATCGCGCTTCGGTCACGACCTTCCTGCCCGAGATGAGCGCGAGTGAAAGCGCTGAGCGCCATGCGGGCTGGCTCCAAGCCGTGAGCAAGGTGCGGTCTGAAGTCCAAGGTTAAACAGACCTTAACGCAATCATTCCTTTGCGGGCTCGCCGGTTAACCGGCTCCGGCGATGTGCAAAGCCTTGTTAAGGCTCGCCTGTTAATTCTGCTTAGAGACGAATTGGTTCGGGACGCCAGTTTCGCGGGTCGGCGGCATGGCGTTTGCAAGATGACATTTGATTGTCGGTGCGGATGGTCTGCCGCGCTTTGTTGAGTTCAGTTGCGTATCGGGGCGTTGATGGACCTGTTAGGACAGAGCTCGAGATGGCCCGCTCTGGCGCGTTTGCGGGCATTCGAGGCCAGCCAGCAAGATCAAAATTCTCTCCCGGCCCGGTTGCGGACCTGGCTGCAGGGTGCGTTGTGGAGCCTGAAACCGCCGCGCCTTTATGGCCTGCCCGGCACGCTCGCCCTGCTTGGTAAATATTATGCGGGTCTTGGGCCGCGGCGAGGGGAGTTGCCCGATCCGCGCCAAGCGTTGCGTCATCCTGACGGGCTCGCCGGAATTTGCACCACGCTGAGCGTGGCCACGCTCAAATCCGCATACGCCAAAGGACTTTATCCGTTCGCTCATATCGGGCCGCAGAAATGGTGGTCGCCGAAGGAACGCATGGTGCTGTTCATCGAAGACTTTCATATCGAGCGGAATTTGCGCCGGCGGCTGAAGCAGAAAGAATTCAGCGTCAGTTTCGACCGCGATTTCGACGCCGTCATTCGCGCCTGCGCTGAGCCGCGGACGGGAAGGCTGCCGCTCACCTGGATCCGGGACGACATCATCGAGGCCTATACACGCGCTCATCACGCGGGGATGGCGCATTCGGTGGAGGTCTGGGATGAGGAGGGCAATCTCGTCGGCGGCGCTTACGGACTCGCCATCGGGCGCGTCTTCTTCACCGAGTCACAGTTTAGCCGGAAGCGCGACGCCTCTAAGGTCGGCTTTACGACGCTCAATTGTCATCTGCAGCGTTGGGGATTCGTCCTCAACGACGGCAAGCATCTGACCGGGCATTTGGCGCAGCTCGGCTTCACGCTAGTCCCTAGAGATAGCTTCAATACTCTGCTCGCAGTGGCCTGCAAAGCGCCGTCTCGGGAAGGCGCTTGGGAGGTCGATCAGACCATCGACATCGCCAATTGGAATCCGAAATTGGCGGCGATCGCCGCGTAGGGGTCTCCGGGGCGAAGCGCCCTTGAGGTCTCTCCAAGGCCCAATCCCTACCAATTTAGCCCTTTTCATTGTTACAGCTCCCGGCCATGATCGGCCAGAGCTGAACCCTTAAAACTTCCGAACACGCCCTTGTTGCCGTTCGCCAATTCGGCGCTGAGACGCCCGCGCAAAATCGATGTTTCGACGCTCGGGCGCGACGCCTTGGCGGGCGTAATCCTGGCCGTGGTGCAGATCGCTTACTGCATCTCCTTCGCCGCGCTCATTTTCCAGGGTGCACTTGCCGCCGGCTTTTCGCTGGGGTTGGCGGCCATGATCATGGGCACGGCCGTCACTAGCGTCGTCATCGCGCTCACCTCGACGCTCTCACCGGCCAATGGCGGGCCGGATTCGCCGGCTGTGGCCGTTATGAGCGTTCTCGCCGGAACTGTCTCCGCGTCGCTTGCGGCGAGCGGCGGCAGCGAACAGGCCATCATCACCAATGTGCTCGTGGCCATTTCGGTCAGCACCCTCTTCACCGGCATGCTCCTCTACGGCATCGGCGCTCTCAAGCTCGGCCAATGGCTGCGCTTCGTTCCCTATCCGGTGATCGGTGGCTTCCTGGCAGCGTCGGGTCTGCTTCTCATCACCGGCGGCATGGAGGTCGTCACCCAGACCAACCTCTCGCTGTCGCCTTCGAGTTGGCAGGTGCTGTTCTCGCCGGTCTATGCGCCGCAGATTCTTACCGGTGCCTTGTTTGCGCTTTCGATGCCGATCGTCGGGCGCTGGGTGCCGAGCTACGTGGCGCTTCCGCTCGCCTTCGCCGCCTTCGTGATCGTTCTCGATATCAGCCTGTTCGGGTTCGTGCCTGACGAGACGCGAAATGTCTGGTTCCTGCCGAGCCTTGGGAGCCTTGCTTTGTGGTGGCCGATGAGCGCGGTGCTCAACAATGACGTCGATTGGTGGGCGATCGCGCAGAGCAGCGCCGAGATCGGCGCGGTGTGCGGCGTCATGGCGATTGCGCTGCTGCTGGATGTGTCAGGCCTGGAAGTTGCTCGACAGAAAACTGCGGACCTGGACAAGGAGTTCCGCACTAACGGCATCGCCAATCTGCTTGCCGCGGCCACTGGCGGGTTCGCCGGCTCGCTGTCGATGAATGGCTGTCTGTTGCTCGACGAATCCGGCGCCACGACGCGTTGGGCCGGCGCCATCGTTGGGATTGCTTGCGCCCTCATTCTGTTTTCCGGCGCCGACATCGGCACCTTCGTGCCGAAGGCCATCTTGGGCGGGATGCTGGCTTATCTCGGCGCCATGATCTTGGTCGAGCTCGCGTCCTCTCCGGCGCAGCGCTCCTGGACAGATGCAGCGCTGGCGCTTGCCATGATGCTCGTCATCGTCAATTTCGGGTATTTCATGGGCGTTGTGCTCGGCGTCATCGGCGCCTGCCTGATGTTTGCACTGAGCTATAGCCGCATCGGCGTGATCCGCCGTCACCTCACGCGGCAAGTCTTCTCCAGCAATGTCGAGCGCGCGCCGGAACAATCGCGGCTGTTGCGTGAGGAGGGCGAGCGCGTTCACGTGTTCTGGCTCTCCGGTTTCATTTTCTTTGGCTCCTCCAACGGTCTGTTCGAGTACATCCGGAAGGCGATCGATGCGCAGCACGAGAAGCCGGTAGGCTATATCTTGCTTGATTTTACTGCTGTGCCGGGGCTCGATAGTTCGGCGCTGCTCAGCCTTATTAAGCTGCGCAATTATTGCGACGAGCATCATGTGACGCTCGCGTTTTCCGGCTTGAGCGAGCCGATGCGGGCGAGCTTCCAGAAGGCGCTATTCTTCACCGCAGCCGCGCCGCATCAACTGTTCGGCAGCCGTAACGAGGCGCTGGAGTGGTGCGAAGACATGCTGCTGATGTTTCACGAGGTGGGAGAAGCCTCGACGCATAGTTTCGAGAGCTGGCTCACGGCGGAGTTCGGCGAGGGCGCCGACATGTCCCGCATCACGCCTTACCTCGAGCGCCAAGAGGTGGCCGTTGGCGAATGCCTGTTCCGTCAAGGCGAGCCTTCCGACTCGCTGGTGCTGCTCGCGTCAGGCTGCGTTGCCATCACCATCGACGACGAGCAGGGACGCCCGATCAGGCTCCGGCGCATGGTGGGCTATACGGTGGTGGGCGAGATGGGCTTCTTCCGCCAGGTGCCGCGCACCGCGACCGTCATCGCCGAGGAGCCGAGTTTGATCTACCGGCTGACGAAGACTGCGTTCGACGACATGCAGGAGAAGGACCCTGCTGCGGCCGTCGCCTTCCACAAGCTGATCATTAGGCTGCTTGCGGATCGTCTCGAATTCGCCAATCGAGAAATTTCAGCGCTGCTCTAGCCAGCGTAGGCCACGAGGGCTCCGACGATGGCGAGATAGGTCAGCCCATGCACGAGCTGATCGGTACCGAGCAGCGACCAGAAACTGTGATCGTTCACCGTCCAGCCTTTGCGGCGATTGATCTGCTCTTTCAGCCAGTCGGTGTGGTAGTGGACGAGGAATTCGCCCACTGCGATGCCGAGCGCGAGGAGAATACTGACCGGCGCAAGCACGAAGTAGACGAGGGGCGTGAGCGCCACATGGATGCCGGCATGGATTAGCCCGCCAGGATGTCCGTAAGTTCCCTTGTTCATGTATTGATAGGTGGTCTGCAGATAGAAATCCGCGACCGCATGCTTGGCCATGAGGATGGCGACGGCAGCGAGGATGAGAAGAGCGGAGTCTGACATGGCTATTTGGTCAGGGCCTCTGCCGTGCCGTCCCAATTCTCGGGAGGCGGATTGAGCCGGAAATATTCGATTCGTTCCGCGTAGAGCGCGTAGAGCCGGTCGAGGCCGTTCACATGCATGGCTTCGCATTCGCGGACCAGAGTAGTGGCGC
>JANWJA010000088.1 GCA_025449615.1 Methyloceanibacter sp. | reverse complement strand
CTCGAAGCTGCCGGGCGCGCTGCGCCTGTGTTCCCGCCGCCACGCGCCTTCGCCGTCGCCCAAGACCGGCTGGTCGAGAAAGACTTCGTTTCCGGTCTTGGCATTCAAGTCGCGCCGTTTGCGCCAGTCGACGATATCGCTTCCCTGAGCCGCGCAATCTCGCTCGTGAAGCTGCCGGCGATCCTGAAGACGCGCCGCTTCGGCTATGACGGCAAAGGTCAGGTCGTGATCCGTGATCAGGCGGAAGCCGAAGCTGCGTTTCAGGCGATTGGCGGTGTCCCCGCCGTGCTCGAAGGCATGGTGCTGTTCGATCGCGAGATCTCGGTGATCGTCGTCCGCGGCAAAGACGGTGAACTCCACTATTACGACGTCATCGAGAACGTGCACTCGAACGGCATCCTCTCGACCAGCACGGTGCCGGCCGGGGTCCCCGACGATGTGGCCTACGCGGCCCGGGAGATCGCGGGCAAAATCGCCGACGCCCTCTCGTATGTCGGCGTGCTCTGTGTCGAGATGTTCCAATGCGAGGGCGCGAAGTCCAATCTCGTCGTCAACGAGATGGCGCCCCGGGTGCACAATTCCGGCCACTGGACCCTCGATGCCTGCCTCGTCAGCCAGTTCGAGAACCACATCCGAGCCATCGCGGGCTGGCCGCTGGGCGAGACTTCCCGCCACAGCGACGCGGTCATGACCAATCTGATCGGGGACGATGTGAACCGCTGGCCGGCGCTCGCCGCAGCCGAAGGCACATGCCTTCATCTCTACGGCAAGGCCGAAGCGCGGCCTGGCCGAAAGATGGGCCACCACACCAGGATCGTCCCGAAGCGCTAAGGAAAGCGTCATACTGGCTGGACAATCAACCGGCCTTCTGTTACAGGAACCGCCGGATACGGGACTCTAACCGCTTTCGGTCAGGGTCAAATTTGGCCCCCGCCTCCACTCCAAAACATCAACGGCCAATCGGAGATAGCAGCGTTGCAAGTCGTCGTCCGCGATAACAATGTCGATCAGGCCCTTCGGGCGCTGAAAAAGAAGATGCAACGTGAGGGCATCTTCCGCGAGATGAAACTCCGCAACTACTACGAAAAGCCCTCCGAGAAGCGCGCCCGCGAGAAGGCCGAGGCCATCCGCAGAGCCCGCAAACTCGCCCGCAAGAAGGCGCAGCGCGAAGGACTGGTTTCAGCAAAGCCCCGCACCCCGCGCACGGCCCCTGCTCGCTCTTTCTAAGAATTTCCTGAAGACGATTGAAGCTGCTTGAGCGCTGTTGCGCGTCTCAGGCCGCCACGACCTCGAGCACCGGCGCATGCCTGACCGGCACCGGCATGGCGACGTTCGCATCGAGCGCCTCGAGAAAATCGCGCACCCGCTCGACTGCCCCGAAATCGTAGAGATCGCTGTGGTCGCCTCTGGGCAGGATCGCAAGCTTCTTCGGCTCGTTGGCTTCGGCGTAAAGATGCCGGGCCTGCGTCACGGGAATCATACGGTCTCTTGCTCCGTGCATGATCAGCAACGGAACCTTCACAGCCTTGATGTGCTCGAGATTGCGATATTGATCGACCATGATCAGCTGCAACGGCAAGCACCACCAGACCTGGCGCCCGACATCGACGATCGATGTGAAGGTCGCTTCCATTACCAGCGCCTTGACGGGACGCAAGCGCGCAAGCTGGGTCGCGACACCGCTACCGATCGACTCGCCGTAAGCCACGATCTCGCTTGGTTTCAACCCGCGCTTCCACAGCCAATCGTAAGCGAGCGCTGCGTCGGAAACATTGTTCGCTTCGCTGGGACGCCCACCCGAGCCGCCATAGCGGCGGTAGTTGAGCATGAACACGCCGAAGCCCATGGAACGAAGCCGTCTGATTTTTTCGGCGCGCGTCCCCACGCACCCGCCCACGCCGGTGAAATAAAGCAGCGTCGGCCTGATTCCTCTGGCGGGCGAATACCACGCGATGAGACGAACGCCGTCTTGCGCTTCGAGGGTAATTTCCTGGACCTCCGGAAGGCCCATCGCTTCGGGGATGTAACGCGTGCGGTCCGGCAGATAGATGAAATAACGATGCAACAGCCGCGACACCACGCAGATCAGCGCGGCAATTCCAATCAGTGCGAGAATCAAATTCAACATGAGCGACCGTGCCCTTCAGTGCTTCCAACTCGATCCCGCAATTAGCAAGCCACACATGAACCTCGCTTGAACGGCGTGTTCATCGTGACTTGTGGGGATGTGCCCGACCGGCGGCGTTGTTTTCCGTTTCTTTGTGACGATTGGATGGCGGTCGTGCGCTCATGGTGCGGCGGCGCGAGATAATCGCATTTCTTGCTTAAGCGGGCGACCGATTTTGAACTCATCGTTAAAATGAAACGCAAGGCCGGTCGCATCATCTCGAGCCCTGTGCCGGATCGAAATCCCGGTTGCGGGTGTCGCCATCGTCGTGATGCTGGCAGCGATATCCTTGGACTTAGCCATTCCATCCTCCCGCGTTTTTGTTGGCTTTCCCCATGTTTCCTGGGGGTAGATTTTATTTCTTGGAGGCATAACTAGGGATCGGTAGGCCGGAGCACAAGCCCCCCCCAAAATCCACATTTTTGCGGCGAAAGAGCCTCGGACCGGCCTACAGCGCCTTGGCGATGCTCTCGGTCATCTTCTTCGCGTCGCCGAGCACCATCATGGTGTTGTTGCGATAGAAAAGCGGATTGTCGATGCCGGCATAGCCTGATGCCAGCGACCGCTTGTTGAACAGCACAGTGCCGGCCTTCCACACCTGCAACACCGGCATGCCGTAGATCGGCGAGGACGGATCGTCCTCGGCGGAAGGATTGGTTACGTCGTTGGCGCCGATCACATAAACCACATCTGTTTGCGAAAATTCGCTGTTGATGTCCTCGAGCTCGAACACCTCGTCGTAAGGCACGTTCGCTTCAGCGAGCAGCACATTCATATGGCCCGGCATGCGGCCCGCGACCGGGTGGATCGCGTATTTCACCTCGACACCCGCCGCCTTCAACTTATCGGCCATCTCGCGGAGCGCGTGCTGCGCTTGCGCCACTGCCATGCCGTAGCCCGGCACGATGATCACCTTGCTCGCATTCTTCATTAGGTAGGATGCGTCCTCGGCCGAGCCGAGCTTCACCGGCTTTTGCTCCGCGCCATCGGCAGGACCAGCGACTTCGCCGCCAAAGCCGCCGAGGATGACGGAGATGAAGGAGCGGTTCATGCCCTTGCACATGATGTAGGAGAGGATCGCACCCGACGAGCCCACCAGCGCGCCGGTGATGATCAAAGCGGCGTTGCCGAGGGTGAAACCGATGCCGGCGGCCGCCCATCCCGAATAGGAGTTGAGCATCGAGATGACGACCGGCATGTCGGCGCCACCGATCGGAATGATGATAAGCACGCCGAGCAAAAGCGAGAGCAATGCTATCGCCCAGAAATAAGCCTCGCTCTGCTGGTTGCAGAACATCGCCACGCAGGCAATGAGCGCCAGCGCCAAACCCATATTGAGAGCGTGTCGCCCCGGAAGCGTGATCGGCTTGCCCGACATACGGCCCGACAGCTTCAAGAACGCGATGATGGAGCCGGTAAAGGTGATGGCGCCGATCGCCGCGCCAAGCGACATCTCAATCAGGCTCTGCGTGTGGATATCGCCGGGAACGCCGATGCCGAAGGCTTCCGGCGCGTAAAACGCCGCCGCCGCGACCAGCACCGCCGCCAAGCCGACCAGCGAATGGAAGGCCGCCACAAGCTCCGGCATCGCAGTCATGGGGATGCGCCGCGCGGTAAAGGCACCGATGCCGCCGCCGATGGCGATGCCGCCTAAAATCATGACCCAGGTGAATGGATCGGAAGGCCGCGCCACGGCAAGCGTGGTCACGACCGCGATGGCCATGCCGGTCATGCCGAAATAATTGCCCTGTCGCGAGGTCTCGGGCGACGACAGCCCGCGCAGCGCCAGGATGAACAGGACGCCGGAAACGAGATAAAGCAGCGCGACCAGATCGTTATTCATGCCCTGCCCTTCTCACTTCTTTTTCTTTTGATACATGGCGAGCATGCGCTGCGTGACGAGAAAGCCGCCGAAAATATTCACGCTCGCCATGATCAGCGCGGCGAAGCCGAGCAGTTTTGCCGTCCAGCCGCCGGACGCGGCGGCCTCTGCGGCCTCGACGCTGACCGCAAGCAGCGCGCCGACCACGATCACCGACGAGATGGCGTTGGTCACGCTCATCAGCGGCGTATGCAGCGCCGGCGTGACGCTCCACACCACGTAATAGCCGACAAAGATCGCCATCACGAAGATCGAGAAGAACGAGACAAAGCTGTGTCCGCCCTCCGCACCCTCTTTCGCCAGAGCCTCGGTGGCGGGGAGCGTTAGCATCAGCGCGAGGGCAACGATAGCGGCGAGACTGATCGTCAAGCGTCGCAACGTCATGACTTGCTCCCTTTAGGCTTGGCACCGCCATTGCCGTTCGCCTTAGCTTTCGCGGCCGCAGGTGCCGGCTTCACCGCAGAACCAATGATGGGGTGCACGATGGCGCCGTCGCGCGCGATCAGCGTGCCCTTGACGATGTCGTCATCCCAAGGCACTTCGACCGCTTTCGACTCTTTCCCGATCAGGAGATCGACAAAGGCGAACAGATTGCGCGCATAAAGGCTCGAGGCATTGTCCGGCACGAGACCGGGCAGGTTGAGCTTGCCCATGATGGTCACGCCGCTGTGCTCGACGATCTCACCCGGCTTGGCGAGCTCGACATTGCCGCCGCGCTCGACCGCGAGATCGACGAGGATTGAGCCCGGGCGCATGCTTTCGATCATCGCCTTGGAGATCAGCTTAGGCGCCGAACGTCCCGGGATCAGCGCCGTGGTGATGACGATGTCCTGGTTCTTGACGTGCTCGGCGATCAGCGCCGCCTGCTTCTGCTTGTAGGCGTCCGACATTTCCTTGGCGTAGCCGCCGGCGGTCTCGGCCTGCTTGAATTCCTCGTCTTCGACCGCGATGAACTTGGCGCCGAGCGAGGCCACCTGTTCCTTGACGGCGGGACGCACGTCGGTCGCGGTGACGATGGCGCCGAGCCTCCGCGCCGTGGCGATGGCTTGTAAGCCGGCGACGCCCACACCCATGACGAAGATGCGCGCGGCGGGAACCGTACCGGCCGCCGTCATCATCATCGGTAGCGCACGTGAGAACGAAGCGGCCGCATCGACCACGGCCTTATAGCCGGCGAGATTGGATTGCGACGACAGCACGTCCATGCTTTGCGCGCGCGTGATGCGCGGCATCAGCTCCATGGCGAACACCGACGCGCCGTTCTTGGCGAGGTTCGCAAGTCCGTCCGGATCGGAATAGGGATCGAGCATGCCGACGAGCAAGGCGCTCTTCTTCATCGACTTGGCGAGATCGGCCGAAGGGCGCCTGACCGTGAGGACAATATCGGCGTCCGCCACGGCTTCTGCATCGCTCTTGACGATACTGGCTCCGGCGCCCTGGTAATCGGCGTCGGCGAAATGCGACCGCGCACCCGCCCCCGACCTGACTTTGATCGTAGCGCCGGCTTTGATCAGCTTCTTCGCCGTCTCAGGCGAAAGGCCGATGCGGGGCTCGTCACTACCTTCAGCAGGCACGCCAATGACAAACATCTTGGTTCCGTCGCTCGCTGCCGCGGGCAAAAGGCCGCCCGTGTCGACTGCCTATCAGAATTTCGGGGGAAGCGGCAGCATCCTGCCGCTAACTGGCTGAAAAATGCGGCTCTAGACTACGAAAATGGCCAAGAACACCATGATGGCCACGACGCTGACCAGCAGATATAGCGAGCCCTTGAGGAACAAATTGTACGTCTTCGTGTGCTCGGCATAGTCCATGGCCGGATGGCCCGCCTTCGGATCGATGTGCATCCCTTACCCCTGTGCTTATCGATTTTCTTCGTCGGCCCGAATTAGCACAAAGGCCGGCAAGCCCGCAATCGGGTGGATTGGCCTATTTCAGACAGGTCAAGACCAGATTGACGACGGAATTTCACAAATCGAAATCTCCGGCATTCAATCCGTGGAGGCCGGTGAGCTGGATCTCGATATCGGCCTTGCCGTCGCCGCTCACGTCGCCCTGGATCAACGTCAGATTGTGGGCTGCGTCGAGCTTATAGCGCAACTCGCCGGCCTACGACGTGCTCTTGATCAAGAACGACGGCACGACGGAAATCTTTGCCAGCCACTGACGTCAGAGCGCAAACAGCGGTCTAGCTTGCGCCCTCAGGCGCGTTGAGGGATTTGCGCAAATCCTCGCGCGCTTTCGCCAGCTGCTCCGACATCAGTGGTGTGGAAGGAGACTGGCTCGGACTCAACAATAGCAGCACGAGAACCACGATCGGCGTGAGGAAGTCCGTGATCATGATCGGCCCGGCATTGCCCGGCGCGAAATTTAAATCCTCGATGATCTCGACGATATGTCCAACGCCGGCGCCGGCGAGAAAGCAGCCGGCCGCGATCGCGATCGCCGCCCGCGCCTGGAAATTGCTGAACGCGGCGTAGAACGAGCCGAGCGCGATGCCGAGATTGGCGACTCCCACTTCATATTGGAACGGACTCGGCGCCCAGCCGATCGACGCCGCCGTCTCGTCCGGAATCAACACGTGAGAGAAGAAGGCCCACAACGCCTGCACGCCGAGCGGAAAGATGAAGAGATAGCGGAGCAGCTTGTCGAAGACGATGCCCCAGGTCGCTGGCCGCGGGCCTCCCCAGATCGCGAGACCTGCGCAGAGGAGCGCAGCACCCCACATCACCATCGGGACCATCAAAACGATCAGATTCCCGATCTGCTCGTCGCTCCACTGACTGAAGTCAGGCATCCATTTCCTCCAGCTCGTCGATCAGCCCTTCGATCACTTTGAGTCCCATCGACCAGAAGCCCGGCTGGGTTGCGTCGAGGCCGAACGGCGCCAAGAGCTCTTTATGATGTTTGGTGCCGCCGGCCGCGAGCATGTCGAGATAGCGCTCAGCGAAACCAGGCTCGGCCTTCTCGTAGACGGCGTAGAGCGAGTTCACCAGGCAATCGCCGAAGGCATAGGCGTAGACATAGAACGGCGAGTGGATGAAATGCGGGATGTAGCACCAGAACGTTTCATAGCCCGGCTTGATATCGATCGCCGGTCCTAGGCTCTCGCGCTGCACCTCCATCCAGATCTCGCCGAGCCGCTCCGAGGTAAGTTCGCCCTGCCGCCGTTCTTCGTGCACTTTCCTCTCGAAGGAATAGAACGCGATCTGCCGCACCACGGTGTTGATCATGTCCTCGACCTTGGCGGCGAGCATCGCTTTCCGTTCTTTCGGCGAAGTCGCGTCGTCGAGCAATTTGCGGAACGTCAGCATCTCGCCGAACACGCTCGCGGTCTCCGCCAGCGTCAACGGCGTCGGCGCCATCAACGGGCCCTGGCAATTCGCGAGTACCTGATGCACGCCGTGGCCAAGCTCGTGCGCCAGCGTCATCACATCGCGCGGCTTGCCCTGGTAGTTGAGCAGAATATAGGGATGCGCGCTGGGGACGGTCGGATGCGAGAACGCGCCCGGCGATTTCCCCTCGCGGACCGGCGCATCGATCCAGCCATTGGCGAAGAACTCATCCGCGATCCCCGCCATGCGCGGCGAGAAATCACCGTAAGCCTTGAGCACGGTGCCGCGCGCGTCGTCCCAGGGAATCGTCCGCATCGCCTCTTCCGGCAACGGCGCGTTCCGGTCCCAATGATTGAGCTTCTTCTTGCCGAGCCATTTCGCCTTCATGGCGTAATAGCGGTGCGACAGCCGCGGATAGGCCTGACGCACGGCGGCGACCAGCGCGTCGACCACCTCTTTCTCGACGCGATTGTCGAGATGCCGCGAATCGGCGACATCGGCAAAGCCGCGCCACCGGTCGGAGATTTCCTTGTCCTTGGCGAGCGTGTTGGTGATCAGCGTGAACAGCCGCAGATTCTCTTTGAAAGCCTTGGCCAAGGCTTCCGCGCCCGCCTTCCGCTTCTTCTCGTCCCGGTCGAGCAGAAGATTGAGCGTGGGCTCGAGACTGAGCTTCTCCTTGCCGACGTCGAACCTGAGCGCCGTCATGGTCTCGTTGAAGAGACGATTCCAGGCGCCCCGCCCGCTCACCGCCTTTTCGTGAAACAGCTGCTCAAGCTTGTCCTCAAGCTGATACGGCTTCTCCTTGCGTAGATCCTCGATCCAGGGCCGGTAATGCCCAAGCTCGGAAGAGGCCATCGCCTTATCGAGGACCTCATCGTCGATGCGGTTCAGCTCGAGTGGAAAGAACAGCAGCTTGGATGAGATCGCGGTGATCTTCTCTTGGATGTCGCCAAAAAATTTCTGCCGCGTTGGGTCTGCGGTATCGGCGGCATAGAGCAGACTCGCATAGGACACGATGCGCCCCATGATGTCGCTCAAGGCCTCGAACTCGCGGACCGCGCCGACGAGCGCCGCACCCTCCTTGCCGCCATCGGCGACTTTGGCGAGCTTGCCGCAATAGCGCTCATGCATGACGTCCGCGGCCTGGTCGGCCGTCTTCAGGTCGGCGCTGAGCCTCGGCGCATCGACACTCGGATAGAGGTCGGTGAGTTTCCACTCAGGCAGCGACCCAAGCTTAGCCTTCGAGGCGGCGTCCTTCGATTTAGCAGCGGACGCGGCTAAGGCCTGTCGGGTGCCGACGGTCCAGTCAGTTGAGCGCATAGTTCATCATACCTTTCGGGAGGGGCCTCAGCGTGCCTTAGTTAGGGAATGCTCCGATGGGCCCGCAAGCGCGATTTCCCGGCCTCCAGATGAAATTTTGGCCAGAGGTTCGACGGACATCACCAAAATCGAACCCGAATAAAGGGGATGTTTACCCTTACACTGCACAATTTTGGCACAGAAGCAGCTCACCTCGGTCGCGTCTGACCCAGCCGCTGCTCCGGTTTTGTGTTCAGTAAACCCGAGTGAGTGTTGCGTCATGCCCAAACGTGTACTGGTCGTCGATGACGACCCGGCCCAGCGCCGCATCCTGGAAGAAACCATCAAACGCCTCGGCTATAGCGTCACCGCGGCCGATAGCGGCGACAAGGCACTGCTCGCGCTAAAGGGCGATCCCGCCGGCGAAATCTGCCTGGTCCTGCTCGACCTGGTCATGCCCGGGACTGACGGCATGGCCGTGCTCTCCGCCATGCGCTCGCTACCGAAAAAGCCGCCCGCCATCGTGCAAACCGCTAATGGCAGCATCGACGCAGCCATTTCCGCCATGCGGGCCGGTGCCGTCGACTTCGTGGTGAAGCCGGTGAGCCCGGAACGGCTCGAAGTCTCCATCAAGAATGCGCTGAAGATCGAGGCGCTGGCAGATGAACTGTCTCGCATGAAGGCCTCCGCCAAGGGCGAACTCGACTTCGACGATCTCATTGCCGGCAGCGAGACCATGACCCGCGTAATCGAGCTCGGACGCCGCGCGGCAAATTCCAACATTCCGGTGCTGATCGAGGGTGAATCCGGCGTCGGCAAGGAACTGATCGCCCGGGCCATCCAGGGCGAGAGTGCGCGGAAGAACAAGCCCTTCGTCACCGTCAATTGCGGCGCGATTCCCGAGAATCTGGTCGAGAGCATCTTGTTCGGCCATGAGAAAGGCGCCTTCACCGGCGCCTCGGAGAAGCGCATCGGCAAATTCGTGGAGGCCGATGGCGGCACCCTCTTCCTCGACGAGATCGGCGAATTGCCTCTCGAAGCTCAAGTGAAGCTGCTGCGTGCCTTGCAAGACGGCGAGATCGATCCAGTTGGCGGCAAGCAGAGGGTGAAAGTCGACATTCGGCTGATCTCCGCCACCAATCAGAATCTGATCAATCTGGTTCACGACGGCCGCTTCCGCGAGGATCTCTATTATCGGCTGAACGTATTCCCCATTTGGGTGCCTCCCTTCCGCGAGCGCCTGGACGACGTCCCCGATCTCGTGAGCCATTTCGTGGCGCGGTTCGCCGCCGAAGAAGGCAAGCGGATCAACGGCATAGAGCCGGACGCCCTTGCCATGCTGATGCGCTATTCCTGGCCCGGCAATATTCGCCAGCTCGAGAACGCCGTGTTCCGGGCGGTCGTTCTTGCCGACACGCCGACGCTGACGGTGAACGAGTTCCCGCAGATCGCAGCCCACGTTGAAGGTTATGCCGTCACCGTGCCGCCGGCGCCGGCGCCGAAAGACCGCACACCGCGGATCGAAGGCCCTGTAATGCTTGGCGATTCGCCAAATACCCCGGCGACCATTCATGTCCCATCGGGCAATGGGCGCGACGCCGTCGGCATTCCGGCCTTAAGCGATTCTGGCGACATCCGCTCCCTCGAAGCTGTTGAAGCCGACATGATCCGGCTTGCCTTCGGCCGGTATCGGGGGAGAATGACCGAGATCGCCAAGAGGCTCGGCATCGGGCGTTCGACGCTCTACCGCAAGATGCGGGAAATCGGACTCGAGGCGAGGGTCAATTAGGGCCTCATCCCCAAGGGTCGGGGAGTTTCAAGGCCTAAGGGCGAAGTTGCGAAAACGAAATCGCGTTCCAGACGCGATTTCGTCCCAGGGTGGTATTGCGTTCGGCAGGGAAGCAACACTTCCGGAAAAAACGTGAAGCCGGGCCAACTTCGATTGAGTCCTAGTATGGCCAACAGCAAGGTCCGGGGCTAGGGTTCGAACTCTGCCGAATCGTTGTTGAGAGTACGGTCAGAGGAGCTCTGAAATGCGGCCATTTTTCCGTCTTGCGTTT
>JANWJA010000087.1 GCA_025449615.1 Methyloceanibacter sp. | reverse complement strand
AGGGCGGCAGCGCACCCGTGGCGTGATGGATGTGTTCGGGCAGCTCTCGCCAGCCTTGCAAGGCTTGATGTTCGGGATGCTCCGTCGCGCCCGAAGCGACCAGCACCGTGGTCATGCCGAGGCAGTGTGCGGGCTTCAGATTTTGTGGCAAATCGTCGAACATGGCGGCTTCACGTGGGGTCACGTCATGGGCACGGATGAAGCTCTCATAGGTCGCAACGTCGGGCTTCGGGATGAAATCCGCCGCGTGAATATCGAAAATCGCCTCGAAGCAGCCGGCGAGCCCGAGCCGCTCCGTGATGGCCTCGGCATGTTTGCGCGAGCCATTGGTGAAGATGAATTTCCGTCCCGGCAAGGCGGCGAGAGCCTCACGAAGTTCGGGCGAGGGCGCGATCACGCTCAAATCGATGTCGTGGACATAATCGAGAAAGCTGTTGGGACAGACGTCGTGCAGCCGCATCAGTCCGGCGAGTGTCGTGCCATATTGATAGTAATAGGTCTTGCGCAAACGCTGCGCCGCCTCGATCGTCATGTTGAAGCGCTCGGCAATGAATGCGCCCATGCGCTGATCGATCTCGGCGAACAGATTGCAATCCGCCGGATAGAGCGTGTTGTCGAGATCGAAGATCCAGGCCTCGACATGATCGAAGCCGTCGGGGCGGTTGAGCTTCCGGATCATGACGGACCCCGCTTGCTGTCCTTCGGCCTGCGGCGCTCGATTAAGGTGCCAGCGCCATGCTCGGTAAAGAGCTCGAGCAGCACGGCATGCGGGACCTTGCCGTTGATGATCACCACCGCCTCCACGCCTTCCGCGATCACGTCGAGACAGCCTTCGATCTTGGGGATCATGCCGCCGGAAATCGTGCCGTCCTCGATCAGCTCTTGCGCCTCCGACGTGGTCAGCGACTTGATCAACTGACCGTTCTTGTCGAGCACGCCTTCGACGTCGGTCAGCAGCAGGAGCCGCTTCGCCTTCATCGCCGTAGCCAGCGCCGCGGCGAAGGTGTCGGCGTTGATGTTGAGCGTCTCGCCATTCGGCGACAGGCCGATCGGCGCCACTACCGGAATCAGATCCGATTGCACGATCACGTCGATGATATGCGGGTCGACGGCGATCGGCTCACCTACGAAACCGAGATCGAGAATTTCCTCGATATTGGAATCCGGATCTTTCCACATCCGCTCGATCTTCCGCGCCCGCATCAGATTGGCGTCCTTGCCCGAGATGCCGACGGCCTTGCCGCCTTGTGCGTTGATCGCGGTCACGATCTCTTTGTTGACCGAGCCGGCCAGCACCATCTCGACCACGTCGACCGTCTCCCGGTCGGTGACGCGCAAGCCGCCTTTGAACTCGGAGCGGATATTGAGCCGCTCCAGTAACGAGCCGATCTGAGGGCCGCCGCCATGCACCACGACGGGATTCACCCCGGCCTGCTTCAACAGCACGATGTCGCGGGCGAAATTGGCGGCGAGTTCGGCATCGCCCATGGCATGACCGCCGAATTTCACCACGACCGTCTTTCGGTCGTAGCGCTGCATGTAGGGCAGTGCCTCGGAAAGAATCTTGGCCTTGGCGTGCACCGTCGACAAGACTTCGGCCACGCCGGACGAAGGCTTCAGTTTTGGCCCGGTGGCGCTCGGCTTGGACCGGGCGGGGGCTGATTTAGGTTTGGTCTTGCTCACCGTAGTGCTTATAGCGGCGCATCGGCTCAAGGCACAATCGGGTTTGCCAGCTGAGCCACGGCCGCGCGGAGTTCCTTGATGCCGCTTCCCATCCGCGCAGAGGTCACAATAACCTGTGGAAAAGCCGCCGGCCGCTTGGCGAGTTCGGCTCTCACTTTGGCGGTAATTGCTTCTAGCTCCGAGGCTTTTGGCTTGTCGGCCTTGGTCAGGACCGCCTGATAGGAAACCGCCGCCTCGTCGAGCAGCGTCATGGTTTCACGGTCGTTAGGCTTGATCCCGTGCCGCGCGTCGATCAGCAAAAATACCCGCTTCAGCTCGCGCCGCCCCTTCAAATAATCGCGGATCAGCCTGGTCCAGCCTTTGACCGCCGCCTTCGAGGCCTTTGCATAGCCGTAGCCCGGCATGTCGACGAGATAGAGCGCCTTGTCCTTGCCGAGGGTGAAAAAATTCAGCTCGCGCGTGCGCCCCGGCGTCACCGACACGCGCGCCAGACTGGTGCGCCCGGTGAGCGCGTTGATCAGGCTAGACTTGCCAACATTGGAGCGCCCAGCGAAGCAGATTTCCGGCTTGCCGTCGGTAGGCAGGCCATCGATTTTGACCACGCCTTTGACGAAGCTGCACCCGCCTTTGAACAGCGCCTCGCCGCGTGCGATCTCGGCTTTTGAGAACTCAGCCTCGATTGTGGAGGTCATGGCTATGCTGCATCCTCGGCGTCATGCCCGGACTTGTTCCGGGCATCCGATAGAGCCTTGCAACCCGCAGCGACAGTCACCATTGGATCGCCGGGACAAGCCCGGCGATGACGCCGGTGAGTAAGTCGTACTCTATCTAACTGTTGCTCTCGCCCTTGGCGCGCTTCGTGGGCCTCTTCTTGATGCCGAGATTCTCCAGAAGCGGAATCTCCACACCTTGCCGCGCCATGATCACCGATTGCTGGATCACCGACAGCGTGTTGTTCCACGCCCAATAAATCACCAGTCCCGCCGGGAACCCGCCGAGCAGGAAAGTGAAAAACACCGGCATCCAGGCGAACATCTTCGCTTGCACGGGATCCGGCGGCGCGGGGTTCAGCTTCATCTGCACCCACATGGTGACGCCCATGATCAGTGGCCAAATGCCGATCACGAGGAAATGCCCGATGACGGGAACCTGTGTGGGATCGAAGTGCAGGAGCCCGAACAAGTTGAAGATGTTGGTGGGATCCGGCGCCGACAGATCCTTGATCCAGCCATAGAACGGCGCGTGCCGCATCTCGATGGTGACGAACAGCACCTTGTAGAGCGCGAAGAAGATTGGAATCTGCACCAGGATCGGCAAGCAGCCTGAAGCAGGGTTCACCTTCTCCTTCTTGTAGAGCTCCATCATGGCCTGCTGCTGGCGCATCTTGTCCTCGGCGTAGCGCTCCTTGATGCGCTGCATCTCCGGTCCGAGTAATTTCATCTTGCTCATCGACACGTAGGATTTGTTCGCCAGCGGGAACAAGATGATCTTGATGCACAGCGTCACGATGAGAATGGCGAGACCGAAATTCCCGACCAGCTTGTAGAAGAAGTCGAGCGTGTAGAACATCGGCTTGGTCAGGAAATAGAACCAGCCCCAGTCGATCAGCAGGTCGAATTTCGGGATCGCGTATTTCTCGCCATATTTGTCGACGAGATTGACTTCCTTGGCGCCGGCAAACATCAGGTTCTTGGTCTCAGTCGTTGCGCCAGGCGCAAGATCGCGCGGTGTCATGACGAAGTCCGCACGAAAATGGCCTTCGTCGCCAACCGCCGCGCCGTTGAATTGCGCTTTGAAGTTCTGTCCCTGCGGCGGCACTAGCACGGTTGCCCAATATTTGTCGGCGATGCCGAGCCAGCCCATCTTGCTGGTGAAGCTCATCGGCACGCCGTTGAGATCCATGGCCTTTTTATATGTGAGCGGCTCGTAGCCCTGATCGAACACGCCGATCAGGCCTTCATGCAAAATATAGTAGCTCGTCGTGGCCGGTAGCTCCTCGCGCAGCACGAGCCCATAGGGCGCGATGGAGACGGTACCGCTGCTCTTGTTAGCAACGTTGTCCGCGATCGTGAACATATAGTTCTCGTCCACGGAGATGGTGCGGGTGAAGAGCAGTCCCTTGCCGTTGTCGTAGGTAAGCGTCACCGGCGATTGCGCGCTAAGCGAACCCTGGCTCTGCGCCGTCCAAACGCTATCGGCATTCGGCAGATTCAAATCCTTCGCCGCGCCGACCCAGCCATAATCGGCGTAATAGGGATGTTCGGTGCCTTGCGGTGTGAGGAGCACGACATTGGCGCTATTGGGCTCGACCGTCTCCCGATATTTCATCAGCACAAGGTCGTCGACCCGCCCGCCCTTCAGCGCGATGGAGCCTTTGAGGCTCGGCGTATCGATCGCGATCCGCGGGCTTGCGGCAAGCGCCTGGTCGCGCGTCAGCGCTTGTTGCTGTTCAGTGCCGGGGAGGGTGGGCGCGGTGGTGCCGCCGGGCTGCGGCGGAGCACCTTGGATGGTCTGCTCGGCTTGCTGCTTTTGCGCTTCCTGCTGTTGCTGTTGTTGATGCTTCGGCAGGCCAAAGAACATCTGCCAGACGAACAGCACGGCAATCGACAGCACGATCGCGAGGAGGAAATTGCGGTTATTCTCGTCCATGTCGCTTCTTTGCTTGAGTGACGCTTTTCGCTTGAGGTGCCGCGAGCTCTAGCGAGCGTAGGGCGATTTCGGAGAGTGACGGCTACCCCGTCAGGACGGTCTTGGCCTTTTCGGTTCGTGCACCTTGATCAGCGCGCGCTCGAGGTCTCTGACGAGCTCGGTGAAGCGCCGTTGTAACGTGCCTTCCCTTGCGATCAAGACATAATCATAGCCTTCGACCGCGCTTGTGGGGCCTGCGAGCCGCACCGCCTCTTTCAAGCGCCGCCGCGCCCGGTTGCGTTTGACCGCGCCGCCAATGGCCCGGCTGGCGGTAAAGCCGAACCGGGAGCTCGGGTCTAAGGTCTCCGGCTCGGGTCGCACGCGCGCTTGCAGCACGAGGCCCGGCGTCACAAAACGTGCGCCGTCCCTGACATAGAGAAATTCTTTGCGGGTCTTTAGGCGTCCGATTGCCGTCACCAGGGCAGGGGAAGATTAGGCCTCAAGCCGAAAGACGCTTGCGCCCTTTGGCTCGCCGCCTTGCCAGCACTTTCCGGCCGCCCGGCGTCGACATGCGCTCACGAAATCCGTGGCGCCGCTTGCGGACGAGCCTCGATGGCTGATAGGTGCGTTTCACGCCGCTTCTCCAAAAATTGGCAGAGTTTGGCGCTTATAGGGGGGCTGGGCGCCCAAGTCAATCCGGGCCCTCGGTCCGTTGAGGTCCCCGGAAGCGTCAATTTGGTGCCTGACGCGCGATCACGAAGCCGCGAGAGACCATTTTCCGGGACCTGCGGCTTCGCCTATGAGTAACGAGCAACTTTCAGGACAGGTCGGACGGATGAGCCAAGTGTCGCATCATGCAAGCCAGGCGGGCGCCTGGCTCAAGCGATTTTGGCCGCTGTTCCTTCTGGTTGGCGCATGTGCCTTCGTTTTCGCCATGGGATGGCAACGCCACCTCACTTTGGAAGAGCTTGCCGCACGTCGCGGAGAGCTTTCCGCCCTGATCGCCGAAAACCCCGTGTTGAGTGTCCTCGCCTTTATCGGCCTTTATGCCGTCATCGTCGCCTTGTCGCTGCCCGGCGGTGCGGTGATGACCATTGCGGGCGGCTTCCTGTTCGGTTGGTTTTGGGGCGGCGTCGCCGCAATTATTGCCGCAACCATCGGCGCCATCTTCGTTTTTCTCGTCGCCCGCAGCACGTTGAGCGAGGCTCTTGCCGGCAAAGCCGCGCCTTGGCTCGAACGCTTGCGCAAGGGCTTCCAGGAAGACGCTTTCAGCTATCTCCTCTTCCTCAGGCTCGTACCGGCCTTTCCGTTTTGGCTGGTCAATCTCGCGCCAGCTTTGCTTGGGGTGAGCCTGTCCACCTACGCGCTCGCGACCCTGATCGGCATCATCCCGGGAACTTTTGCCTATTCCATAGCCGGAAGAGGGCTTGATAGTTTGGTCGAGGCCCAGCAAGCGGCGCATCAATCCTGCCTTGCCAAAATGGGATCTAATGCCCAAGAGTCATGTCCGTTCGTGCTCGACCCGAAAGCGTTGCTGACGCCGGAGCTGATCGCGGGATTGGTCGCCTTGGGCCTCGCAGCAATGCTCCCGCTTCTGATCAAACGTCTCCGGCGCGCGTCTTAGGGAGCAGGGCGGAGAGGGGGAGATCGTAATGGAAGAGGTTCTGAAACCCGATCTCTGCGTCATTGGCGCGGGCTCGGGCGGCCTCTCCGTGGCCGCGGCGGCGGCGCAATTCGGCGTGCCCGTAGTGCTCATCGAGAAGGGCAAGATGGGCGGCGACTGTCTCAATTATGGCTGTGTCCCTTCCAAGGCGCTGCTCGCGGCAGGCAAGCGTGCGGAGGCGGTGCGGAACGCCATCGATTTCGGCATCGACGTCATCGAGGCGCAGATCGACTACCGCAAGGTCCACGACCACGTGCACGGCGTCATCGCCGCCATCGCACCGAACGACTCCGCGGAGCGCTTTACCGGGCTCGGCGTCCGCGTCATCCACGCCACCGCAAATTTCCTCGACAAGAACACGGTGGAGGCCGGGCGCGTGCTGATTCGCGCCAGACGCTTCGTCGTGGCGACGGGCTCTTCGCCGATCATCCCGCCAATCCCCGGCGTCAATGAAGTGCCGTATTTCACCAACGAGACGATCTTCGATGTCGCCGACCGCATCCAGCATCTGATCATCGTCGGCGGCGGTCCGATCGGCATTGAGTTGGCGCAAGCCTACCGCATGCTCGGCTCTCACGTCACCGTCATCGAGGCGGCCACCATTCTCGGCCGCGAGGACGAGGAAGCTGCGCGCGTCGTGCTCGACCACCTGACCAAATCGGGCGTGCTGTTTCATGCCGGTGCGCGAGTCGAGCGGGTCGAGCGGTCCGTGCAGGGCGTCGCCGTCTATCTCGGTAAGGACGGTGAGACCGACGTCATCAAGGGAAGTCATCTCTTGATCGCGACCGGGCGGAAGCCGAACGTCAAGACGCTGAGCCTAGAGCGCGCCGGGGTCAAATTCGACGACAAGGGCATCAAGGTGAATACGCACCTCGTGACTTCGAATTCGAAGATTTACGCCATCGGCGACGTGATCGGCGGGCCGCAATTCACTCACCTCGCCAACTATCATGCCGGCATCGTGATCCGGAACGCTCTGGTCCGCCTTCGCCCGAAGGCGAGCACGGCAAACATTCCGCGCGTGACCTATACCGACCCGGAGCTCGCCCAGATCGGCCTGACCGAGGCCGAGGCAAGGAAGAAATATCGCAAGATCCGCATCATGCGCTTCCCTTACGCCGACAACGACCGGGCGCAGACCGAGCGCAAGACCGAAGGTTTCATCAAGGCCATCACCAAGCGAAACGGGACCATTCTCGGTTGCACCATCGTCGGCGCGGAAGCCGGCGAGATGGTTCAGCTTTGGGCCATGGCCATGCAGAAAGAGATGAAAATCGGCGACCTGACCACGATCATCTTCCCCTATCCGACCCTGTCTGAGCTCTCTAAACGAGTTGCTTACGCCTATTATCAACCGACTTTGACGAAGGGCTGGCTTCGTAGCATCATTGGCTTCCTCCGCCGCTTCGGCTAGCGCCTGCGGCGGATTTCGGCCGGCGATAGCGAGTACAAGCCGTTGAACGAGAACCAACCAAGCACGACCGAGATAGCCCGTAAGCCGCGGCCGCGATATGAGCCCGGCCTGTCGGCCAAGCTGCTGCTACTCACCATTCTCTTCGTGATGGTTTCCGAAATCTTTGTCTTCGTGCCTTCGGTCTCCAATTTTCGCCGCCAGTGGCTGATGGAAAGGCTGGAAGCGGCGAAGATCGCCTCGTTCGCGGCCGATGCGGCTCCCGGCGGCCAACTTCCCAAAGCGCTTCGCGACGAGTTGCTCGAGAGCGCCAAGGTGAAGGCCATCGCGGTGAAACGCGCCGACCAACGCGAGCTCATCATCGAGATGGATATGCCGGCGCAGATCGACGCGCATTACGATCTTCGCGAGGCGTCATGGCTGTCCCTCATCACCGACGCTCTCATGGTCTATGTGGCGCCCGACGACCGCGCCATTCGGGTGATCGGCGAGTCCGGCTTGAAGAAGGGTGAGTTCGTCGAGGTGGTGATGGGAGAGGGGCCACTGAAGACGGCGATGATCCGCTATGGCCTCGATATTCTCGGCCTGTCGATTCTGATCTCGATCATCACCGCTGCTTTGGTCTACCTCTCGCTCGATTGGCTGCTGGTGAAGCCGATGACGAAGCTCACCTGGAACATCGTCCGATTCAGCGAACGACCCGAGGATCCCACGCGCATCATCGCGCCGTCGGGACGGCGTGATGAGATTGGCACCGCGGAGCGCGAGCTCTCCGCCATGCAGACCGAGCTTGCCGGCACGCTGTCGCAAAAGAGCCGGCTCGCAGCACTGGGTCTCGCCGTGAGCAAGATCAGTCATGACTTGCGCAACATCTTGTCGAGCGCACAGCTGCTCTCCGATCGCTTGGGCACGGTCAACGATCCCCGCGTGCAGGCCCTGGTGCCAAAACTGCTCGCTTCGCTCGACCGCGCCATCAGGCTTTGCGCGCGCACCCTCGATTACGGTCAAGCCCAGGAGACGCCGCCGAACCGCCAGCGCTTCCCGCTCCGTCCTCTCGTCGGCGAGGTCGGCGACAGTCTGGGGCTGCCGCGTCCGAATCTGATCGCCTGGAATCTCGACATCGACCCGGAGCTCGAGATCGATGCCGACCGCGACCAGCTTTATCGCGTGTTGACCAATTTGACCCGCAACGCGCTACAGGCGCTGGACAGCGAAGACGGCGGCAGCGGCTGCGGCGAGATCATGGTGCTGGCGCGCCGCGAAGGCTCCGTCATCGTCGTCGAAATCAGCGACACCGGACCCGGCGTGCCGGAGCAAGCACGGGCGCATCTCTTCAAGGCATTTCAAAGCGTGGCGCGCAAAGGCGGAACCGGTCTCGGTCTCGCCATCGCGGCAGAGTTGGTCGAGGCCCATGGCGGCCAGATCGCACTCGTCAAGAACGACGGTGGCGCGACCTTCCGCGTCACCATCCCCGATGTTGTGGTCAATATCGATCGCGTGCGCCGCAAGAGCGCCTGATAGGCCTTCAAGGCGTATGCGGCCATGAGCCGACACGGATTGAATGGATGCCGTAGAAGTCGAACTAAGAAGACCACCGGGGGAGTTGAACATGGACATCTCACTGAAGCATCTTGCGCTTGGCTTCATTGCCGGAGCGATCGCGGTCTTCACCGTGCACGACCTCATACGCTACGTTCTTTATGCGATGGGACTTTTCCCGCTCGCGCCCTGGTCGATGCAGCCGTCGGCGGTGACGGGCGTGCCTCAAGTCGTCAGCGACATGTTCTGGGGCGGGGTTTGGGGCGTGTTGTTTGTCCTGCTGGCGGCCTGGATCCCAGGAGGGAGCCTTCCGATCCAGGGCCTGATCTTCGGCATCGTCGCGCCCGCGATTTTGGGCGTGTTCATTCTGGTGCCGTTGATCACCGGACGGTTTCCGCTGTTTTTTGGTGGCGATCCCAAGCTTCTCGTTTCGGTGCTGCTGATTCTTGCGGGGTGGGGCCTGGCTACGGGCTGGCTCTACGGCTTTCTCGCCAGCAAAGTCTAGGCGTTCCGGCAAATCGTAACAAGCGGCCGGGCTTCCGCCCGGTCAGCCTTGCCTTTGCGCTTTCGACCGATTAGGTAGGGCTTGCTTGATGCATGCGAGCCTGCCTCGCTTTATTAACGCCAAAGGCGTTAGCTCAAGCTCGCCTTCATCGAAAGGTCAGAGGCGCCCGTAGCTCAGCTGGATAGAGCACCAGACTACGAATCTGGGGGTCAGGAGTTCGAATCTCTTCGGGCGCGCCAGTTCTCGTTAAGATACAATCATTTACCGTTGAATTTTGGGACCATCTCACGACCTAAAACGCTGTGTCCGCCCCGTGTCCGCTATCACCGGGTCCTAGAGTCATTATATCTATCTCACGCGACTCATTAAGACCGTGGGCGACGCCCCAAGATGATCAAGGGCTCCTCGACCTTGTCGGCAGTCTCGCACCGCGATCCGCGCCTTAACGAGTTTCTTGGCCATTTCGACGGTCTGGGTAGTGAGCAACGGGCCGATCTCGGGAGCCAATTCCGCGTAGCCCCACGTGATAAACTCTCCGCTATGACGACCTATATTGCCTTGTTGCGCGCGGTGAATGTCGGCGGCACCGGCAAGTTGCCGATGGCGGCCCTGAAATCCATGTGCATAGAAGCCGGCTTCACCCGTGTCGAAACCTATATCGCCAGCGGCAATGTCGTCTTCGCCAGCAAGGCCCCCGCTCACAAGGTAAAGT